>CANJSS010000047.1 GCA_947476955.1 Flavobacteriales bacterium | reverse complement strand
GCCTGACGGAAAATAATCAGCGCATCTCTTACTTTTCCTTCGTTATAAAGTGTTTTTGCTTTGTCAATTAATAAAAGAGCTGCGGATTTATCTATAATATGCGTTACTGAATCTGGAGGAAATACATTTGCTTTTGCAACAGCAGAACTGCACGATAAAACTAAAAATGCAAAGAAAAGAATTGTTTTGTAAAAGAGAATTTTCATGATTTTGATTATGTATTAATTACTTACTTATACAAATGAAAGCAATTTTTACCTTTTCTGAAAGTTTGAAAGCATAATTCTCAATGCTTTTATTTGTTCACAGGTGTTCTTATTTGTAAGCGTTGACTTTTCTGCTAGAATATCCTTGTTAGGAAAAGCTGGTATGGAAACATGTATACTCCAAGCATAAAAACGCATTCAACCCCTTTTTTTGTTCAATTTTGAAAATGTATTCTGAATATTCCGTTCTTAAATTTTTGCCATTCAAATTTTCGAAAGCAATAAAGGATTGTTCTCGATTTAGCTCTAATTTCTTGGATATTTCCTATATTTGCCCTTCTGTTTAGAAATGACGAAGGATTTAAATACACCTAAAGTTGAATCAAATGAATTTTAATAGTCTAACGGCAATTTCCCCAATTGATGGTCGGTACCAATCTAAAACAAAAGAATTACAACCTTATTTTTCCGAATTTGGATTGATAAAATACCGGGTAATCGTAGAGGTGGAATATTTCATCGCTTTAGTCGAATCTGAAATTGAACCATTAAAGGAATTTCCGAAAGAAAAATACAATGCTCTGCGCGTGCTTTACACGAACTTTTCAGAGGAGAATGCAAATTGGATAAAAAACACAGAAAAAGTAACCAACCACGACGTGAAAGCGGTGGAATATTTTCTAAAGGAAAAACTTTTAGAATTGAACCTAGGTCACTATCAGGAGTTTGTACATTTTGGTTTAACTTCCCAGGATATAAATAATACGTCAATTCCTTTATCTTTAAAAGAAGCGATAACAGAACAATATTTTCCATTAATAGAATCGTTGATCCATACATTGGAAGAATACCAATACGAATGGAAAGATATTCCAATGTTGGCTAGAACGCATGGACAGCCAGCTTCTCCAACACGACTTGGCAAGGAAATAAAAGTTTTTTCCGAAAGGTTAAGCATTCAATTAAAACAACTGAGAGCGATTCCTTTTTCCGCTAAATTTGGCGGAGCAACAGGTAATTTCAATGCACATCATGTGGCGTTTCCTCAACACGATTGGGTTTTATTTGCCAATAACTTTGTAAATACAGTTCTTGGTTTAGAAAGAAGCCAAACGACAACTCAAATCGAACATTACGATAATCTTGCCGCATTGTTCGATTGTATGAAACGAATAAACACGATTATATTAGATCTAGATCGAGATATGTGGACGTATATTTCCATGGAATATTTCAAGCAAAAATTAAAAGAAGGAGAAATTGGTTCCTCCGCAATGCCGCATAAAGTTAATCCGATTGATTTTGAAAATTCGGAGGGAAATATTGGCATAGCGAATGCATTATTCGAGCATTTATCTTCTAAACTTCCGGTTTCACGATTGCAACGGGATTTAACAGATTCCACCGTTTTAAGAACCATCGGGATGCCTTTTGCACATACATTTATTGCTGTTAAATCAACATTGGCTGGCTTGGGTAAATTACTCCTAAACAAAGAGGCTTTTGAAAAGGATCTTGAAAGAAACTGGGCAGTTGTTGCGGAAGCTATTCAAACAATTTTGAGAAGTGAAGGATTTCCAAAGCCCTACGAAGCCCTCAAAGGATTGACCAGGAAAAATGAATCTGTAACCAAAGAATCAGTTCATACATTTCTAGATGAATTGGAAATCTCGGAAGTTTTGAAAAATAGACTAAAAAGTATTACCCCAGAAAATTATACAGGAATTCAATTAGTTAAATAATAGTTATATTAGACCCCAAAATCTTAAATAAATACAAATATGAAAATTTCAAAAATAGTATTTTCTCTATTAATCACTAGTTTTTCATTTGGACAAAGCTATGATATAGAATGGGGAATTATGGAGAAATCAACGAGTAAATTAATTTCATTGTTGCCAAAATCTGGAAAAGATTTTTACGCATTAAGATGGAGTGGAGGCGCAATGTTAGGTTCGTATAGACTTACAAATCACCAGAATTTCAAAATTACAGCAACGGGAAAAATGGAAATGAAGGCCGATGGCGGAATGGCTTCGTTTGAAGGAGCTGAAGTTATTGGTGAAAAGTTAGTTGTTTTTCTTTCGGATAAAAAGGATGGAAAAAACACTTTCTTTATGCAGGAATACGACAAAAATATGGTAACTACAGGAAGTCCAAAAAAATTGGCTAGTTACCAGTTGGAAAAAGGAAGATCCAAAGGTTTTTTCAATATTATAAGTTCGAGAGACAAAGGATTTTTTGGCGTAGTTTGGGAAATTCCTGGTAAAAAAGATGAAAAAGATAGATACGGTTATAAAATCTATGATAATGAAATGAATGAGGTTTCGGAAGGAGATTATAAACTACCATATGAAGGTAAATTATCGATGATAAATCTACATTATTTATCGAATACAGGAGATTATTTCATTAGTGTAACGGAATTTGAACAACCAGAAGCGAAGAAAATATTCAAAAATTACCTCAATTATAAGGCAATGCATATTTTGCATATTACGCCGGATGACTTGGAAGATTTTACAATCGACTTAGAAGGAAAGCGAGTAGAAGCGATGACAATGAATTCGGATAACAATCAAGTTTTCACAATTGCCGGAATTTATGGCGACCAAGGTAAAGCTGGAGTTACTGGATTGTTTTATTTGAGAGCAGATTTTAATAAACAAGAAGTTATTGACGAAGGTTTTGAGAAATTCGGTAAAGATTTTATCACCCAAGACTGGTCGGATCGCCAAAAAGAAAAAGCAGAGAAAAAAGAAAGAAAAGGAAAAGGCGAACCGCAATTGTATAATTATGTAATGCGTCAAACGGAAGTTTTAAAAGACGGAAGTATTGTGGGCTCTCTGGAGCAATATTATGTTGTTGTAACAACGTATACAGATCCAAAAACCGGAGCTACACGCACAACGTATACGTATTATTACAACGATATTATTGCGTTTAAAGTCGGTGTTGATGGTGGATTTAACTGGTTAAAGAAAATTCCTAAATACCAAGTTTCAACCAATGATGGCGGACCTTATAGTTCCTACGCGCGTTTTGTGGATGAAGGCAATTTATGTTTCATCTTCAATGATAACGTAAAAAATTACGATGAAAAAGGGAACTTTATTAAATCGGATAGAACGTACCCGGCAAATTTTGGTAAAAAGAAAAATGTTGTTGCTATAGTTGAATTGGATTTGGAAGATGGCGGTTTAAAACGTAAAACATTCTTCGATAGAAAAGAAATTACAGCGCTTGCAGTTCCTAAAAAATTCCATATTGATTATGGCACAAAAGAAATGCTTCTTTATGCTGTTTATGGTAAAAAAGAACGCTTCGGAATCTTGAAATTTAACGAATAAAAATTCGCTTAAATGCTTTTGTTAGGGTTAATAGTAAAATCAAAACACTTACAAAAGCAAAACTTCTACCAATGACATCACCATATTTTGTATACATGGTGGTGTCATTGTTTAAATTAATCTTTTCCTTTAGCGCAATAGGTTCCCACCATTTAGAATGTTTTAAGACATCTCCTCGCTGATTTATAAAACAACTTATTCCTGTATTTGCCGATCGTGCAACACTTCTTCTGTTCTCAATTGCCCGTAATCGCGCAAAACTCATGTGCTGCTTGTACCCTGGTGTATCTTGCCACCATCCGTCATTGGTAATAATAAAAATTGCTTGCGCTCCTTTTCTGCATTGTTCTGCATTAAATTCCCCATAAATAGATTCGTAGCAAATTACCGGAGCGAAAGTGATTTCTTCCGTTTCTAATACTTTCACTTCTTTCTCAATCCCAAGCGAACCGGATGTTCCTCCTTTGTCGATTGAAAGCTTCTCCAAAAATGGCAGCCAATCCGTAAACGGCATTTTTTCGACCCCTAAAACAAGTTTGGATTTATGAAGAAAGGTATGATTTCCATTGCCTTCTAGTAGCAGTGAACTATTGTAATTTTCAAAATATCCTGGACCATCACTATATTTGCGGGATGCGAAGGAGTTTTTTCTATCAAAATACCGCGCCGTAGATGCTCCACAATAAAATGCCGGATTAGTCCATTTTTCCTGTCTGCTTTTCAGATATGGATAAAAAGAGGTTAATAGAAGATCTTCTTCGTAAAATGGCCAACTAATTGCTGTTTCTGGTGCAATAATTATATCGGTTGAAGAACTTACTAGTGGGTCTGCCAAATCACACATTTTCTGAAGTTGCTCTTCAAGAGATGCAACAAATTTCTCATTATATGGGTCAATATTCGGCTGTATTAACACAACTTCTACTGGCTTTCTTTTTTCAGAATAGGAGAAATATTGAAATAGTGAAATACTTATTGGCACACACAGTAAAAGTAAAAAACCAAAGATTAAAGGCGTTTGAATCAACCATTTTTCTCTTTTAATGAATACATTATCCACTATTCGAAAGCCCACTAAATTGGATAATAGAATCCAAAATGTTCCTCCGAGCACTCCAGTATAAGAATACCATTGTACAATGTACGGCGCAATGGAAAATGAATTTCCTAAATTGAGCCAAGGCCAAGATAATTCCCAATGGTAGTGAAAATATTCAAACGCAATCCAATAAAATAGAAGCGACAAATAACCTTCTTTTTGTCCAACATTTTTTTTGGTAAGGTGAAAAAGAAAAAAAACACTCGCCATAAAAAGTGAATTCAGCGAAAATGCCATCAGAGCACCTTCTATACTAGCGTTCCAAATCCACCAGGTGGTTCCAACATTATAAATGCTAAATGCGATAAAAGCATGCAGAAATATTTTGCCGGAACGGTAATTTTTCTTGCTGATATAACTTTCTACAAACAATAATGGAATCCATGATACAAAAACCAATGGCGTTAGACTTCCTGTAAACGGAAACGAGATAACTAAAAGCACTCCAGTTAGAATACTTAATGCATATCGGTGTTTTTTGGCTAAATGTATCATAGTCCAAAATTAGTTTAAAAAATCTGTTTTCATGAAAAAGGGCCGACCTTTCAGTCGACCCTGCATTTTTAAAAAATCTTTTTTATTTGATTATTATCTTCATTTCAACACGTCTGTTCTTCTGGCGTCCTTCAACAGTGTCGTTTGCAGCAATTGGTTTTGTTTCACCAAAGTATAAAACAGTCAGTCTATTCGCATCAATACCTTTCGAAATCATAAAGTTTTTAACTGCTTCAGCACGTTTCTTAGATAACACCAAGTTTTGCTGATCATCTCCAACATTATCGGTATGGCCAGAAATTAGAAGGCCCCATAACGGTTTCTTATTTAGCACTTCATATAATTCTGTCAAGGAAGAAAATGAGCTGGATTTTATAACATCTTTACCTGTTTCAAACTCTAAGTTATCAAATGCTGTTTTTAAAATTTCTACAATCTCTTTTTCAATCACTGGACATCCTTTGTTGGAAATTGGACCAGCTGTATTCGGACATTCATCCTCTTTATCCAAAACGCCATCATTATCCGTGTCTTGATACGGACAACCATTATTTTTTAGTGGACCTACAATATATGGGCATTCATCATTTTTATCCAATAAACCATCTCCATCGGTATCTGGCCATGGACAACCATTATTTTCTTGTGGTCCATAAACCGTTGGGCAATTATCTAAAAAGTCAAAAATTCCATCTAGATCTGTATCTGGACAGCCTTGATTCACAAGAGGTCCTGCAACATCTGGACAAGCATCATCAGTATCTTTGATTCCGTCATTATCCGTATCTGGACAACCTTTGAATGCTGCCAATCCTTTGGTTTTTGGACAAGCATCGTCCGGATCAATTATGCCATCACCATCTGAATCTGGACAACCTTTCAATATTAAATCACCCGCTAAATCTGGACAAGCGTCTTCTTTATCTGTAATTCCATCACCATCTTTATCCGGACAACCATTGAATTTTACCAATCCAAATTCTGTAGGACATGTGTCATCAATATCTTTTATTCCATCACCATCTGTGTCCGGACAGCCTTTGAATGACCAAATTCCTGGTTCAGTTTGACATTCATCTACTCGATCAGACACTTTATCTTTATCCATATCTTTCGGTTCTGAATAAAGTACAGGAATTCTCATACCGGCATATACTTCTGCTCCTCTAACGAGTCCAGTTGCAAATAATGTTTTGAAATCGGTAATTCCAAGTGTCAGTGGTCCGAGTCTTGTTGCTATTCCAGTTTTAAAACCAGAGTAGGAATTAATAGATATTGGAAGGTGCACTCCAAACCAGGCATAATCAAAACTTGGTGTAATTGAAAATTGATTTGCAATATGCACACTGGTTCCGGTTGCTTTGGTCTTTAAATTTACTATACCCGTGGCATTCACATAAAATGATTTCCAAATGTGAAAATCAAATTGTAAACTTAAGGCAGTAGGTGTTTTCATAAAAAACGTGGATGAAGTTGCCTCGCCGGCAGTCCATTCAGAAGAATTAGTGATTAAACTATCAATTTTTTGATCCGCCTGCAACAGCGATTCTGCTGAATCAAAAACGTGCAAGTCAAATGGAGTCGTAGAATTTACACTGAAGTTTCTGCTCATTCCGCCTTTTTGAAATTTCATCCCTCCAAGGTCTAAAAGAGATGCTCCTATTCGAATTTTATATTTATTTTGGTCTTTCCTCCAAATATTTGTATCACCATCCATATCGAATTTATATTCTTTCCAGTTTGGACGCCATTCATATACGAATCCTAGATCCAATCCTAAGCCAAATTTTGATGTTGGCTTTGGAATGCCTGTTAATGAGCCATTTGCGTATCCATCGATATTTCCGGAATAGCCATAATTAAAATCCCCTTGAAGAAGCGTGGAAGTATCTGCATTGTTTAATTGGTATTTAAAATTATCTGCAGATAAAAAAGCGGCTGCAATTCCAGACAGGTATTTCGCCCGACCTCCCATTTTTAGGAAATGTTCTCCTCCGTCTTTTATTACTTGAGCATAATTAAATCCATATTCCACCCAAGATAAATGGTTAACCGATATTAATTCCTCATTTAAAGTAACATTCCATAATTGGGAGTAATTTAATTGGTTTTCTCCCAAAATCGCAAGTTTTGGCTGCACATCATCGACATTGGTAATGGACCTAAACTTCGCTGAAAATCCTATTGCAATAGTCGGTTTAATATGGAACATAAAATTTAAAAGATCCACTTGTGAATTGGAATATACCCCGAGTGTTTTGGATGAATTCTGATCGTATCGTTTTACCAAATATCTGTCCGTGAAGGTAGAGGTAGGTTTTGCCCAAGAATTGAAAATTAGTGAATCATTAAATGATTTTACCCACCATTTAGGCATATCCTTCGTGTCAAAGGAAACCGCATTTGTGTATGTGTTAAAATTAACACTTGCTAAATTTATATCTACAACGAATCGCCCATCGACAAAACTCGCCGGTTGCAGATCTGTACCCATAACTCCTGCATAATTGCTGCTGTGTATACCTAAATAGTTTTGAGAATTTGCTTGAAAAGATAGTACACAAGCTAAAATAAAACAGATGTTTTGAAGTGATTTCATAAAACTGGTTTAACGTTTAAAGTTGTATTGTATGATGAATTTATCCAGAATTGTAGTGAGGGTTAACACATTATCAGAGAGGTTTAACATACTTTTTGTGCTGCCTTCCAATGGTTTCTCAATAATTTTTTTGCCGTCTAAATCATACAAATATAGATTATTTTCTATACCATCAATACCTGTAACATATGTTTTATTGTTTAAATAAAAGACATCCCAATTTTCAACATTCGAAAAGTCTACGCGTACTTTTCCTAAAAGTGTCCCATACTTCCCAAAAATTGTAATTTGACTGTTGCTATAATTCGACAAAAAGATATCGTTTCTTCCTTCTTGAGATTTTTTTAATTCACCCGAACAAGGAATATCAAATTCGTTTTTGTTGCCTTTTTGGTCATAATATATAAGATTTCCATTTTCATGAGAGAACAACAATAATTCATCTTCCTGAACAAGAGATTGACTTTCAGTTGGTAAAGGAAAAGATCTGAATTCTCTTTTTCTTTCTGCGTCAAACATTTTAAAAGCAATCTTATTTCGTATACCATAAAAAAGTTTGTTTTGACTTACCCAAACATCTACCGGCGCAGCAATTGCAGAAAGATTACTATTAATCACAGAATATAAGCGCCTTCTTGAATCAAAGACAATAATATTTCCAGCCTCGTCCGGATAGGCGAAATACATTTTGTTTTTCCATTTATAATAGGTTGCTGGCTGAGAGGCATTTTTTCCACCTAGCTCTATTGGTCCACCAAAAGTGTATTTTCCATTTCGGTCCATTAAATGGATCGAATTTTTACACGTTACTAATATCAATTCGTATTGTTCAATAAATGTAATTTTCCCAATACTCTTCGAGTTTAAGTTTTTAATCCACGTATTCTTCCCATTGGAAAAATAGATTAGTTCTCCCGTTGCGGTTAATACAACACAATTCCCTTTCCCATTGAAGGATATAAAGTCTTTAATGACCATATCCACGTTCATCGTCAGTGTTTCAATACCACTAACACCTGCAATTTTGGATGGCGTTTCAAGATTGGAAGATATACGACTTTCTAGAATTTTACTTTTGTAAATTGTCCTGCTGAATTTATTGGAAACACTTTCTACATATCTTTCTGAAACAAGCGAAGGAAGTCCACCATAAATTGTATATATTGCATCTGAATCTGTAGCAAGTGTCCTCCCAATTTTATTTTGAGTCACGATATCTTCGCAAATCGCCATATCTTCACAAATAATGACGTAATCATTCTGTATGTAAAGGAAGAAACCATTCGTAGCACTTTTTTTAAAATCAGAACATAGCATGGTGTTTTTGAAAAATGCATGCTCTTCATTTTCTGTTTCCTTTTTATAATAATCGTTCAGGATATTTATGGGATTTTGTCCAGTTTTGTAATCACTTAGTAAAACCTTTTTTCCTTTGAATTCGAAACAGATGAATCCTTTGTCTACCCACTTAAGCATTGGGCTCTTTCTAAATTCCGCATCTGTACCTGCGGCATAATTTTTTTCAAAAAAGTGATAATTTGAAATGTTTATGGGTAAAACTTCAGAAAACAAATTTTTATCATTCATATGTTTTCCGGAAACTTCTTTTATGTTTTTTGAACTAAACTGGATTTTTCCGCTCTCCTTGAAATAAACATCCGTGGTAATTGGAGATTCATTCGTAAGGTCGATTAATGAAGCGCTTGATTTCTTGTCGAATTTATCCCAACTTTCCACAAGTGTTGTATGAAGGCCTGGTTCGTGAAAATAAAGGATATTTTTATACTGTTCAACTTCATAGCCGCTTATTTCATAAGAATGCATGCCTGTTTTTTTTGTTTTCAAGTGGCTATTCCTGAAAAGGTTTCTGATGGTGCTTCCAGTCCAATTTTGATTCCATTGAATCAGTAAATTTTTACGGTTAGCGCTAATAAAAACAGTATGTTTATCACTCATATTGGGCAGAATGCTATTCAAAACCTCATTATTTTTTGGAATCGATTTGAAAGGTATTTGTTCGGCATTAAATTCACTTTTCCGATTAATCACAAGGATTTTACCATCTTCTTTTCCGAAAACTGAAATTGGCGCAAAGGAGGTTTTTTTGTCAACGAGATCTCCAGCAACATAGCCAATCCATGCAATACTGATGATTCCTAGAAAAATAAAAAAGTAACGAGCAAACATAAAATTTCTAATTTATTCAAAATTAGGGAATACCATCCATTAGAAAACAGCAGCTTTTTTTTTAAATGAACAACTGGATGTTTAATCAAAAAGGCTTATTTCCTCTAGTTTTAATAACGTAAATGTTTTCCTGTGGTGTTCAGTTGGACCAAAATCAGCTATTGCTTTGCGGTGCGCAATTGTTGGGTATCCTTTATTTTTTTTCCAATGGTATGCAGGGAATTTTTCATCTAAACCTTCCATATAATCGTCGCGATATGTTTTGGCTAACACAGAAGCGGCCGCAATAGACAGGAATTTACCATCACCTTTTATGATGCAAACATGCTTTATTTCTGGATATGAGCGAAAACGGTTTCCATCAATTAGTAATAATTCTGGTATTTTCGTCAACTGATCTACCGCACGATGCATTGCAAGAAAACTTGCGTTTAATATGTTGATTGCATCGATATCTTCTGGTGAAACGATTCCTATTCCAAATGAAATAGCTTCTTTTTCGATTATTGGCCGCAAAAGATTGCGCGTTTTTTCACTTATTTGTTTCGAATCGTTTAATAAAGGATGCTTAAAATCTGGAGGTAGAATTACGGATGCAGCAAAAACAGGCCCGGCAAGACAACCTCTGCCTGCCTCATCACAACCAGCTTCCAATTTGTTTTCATCAAAAAAGGATAAAAGTTTATGCATACGATTCGAAATTCATGAAAAAAATGTAGATTAGCAATATATTATTAATTACAAAGATGTAACAACTTTTTTGCAAAGTTTAACGTCTTTTTGAAAAACCATATATTATGAAAACTATTTGTTTAGCTATTTTAGCAATTTTTAGCATTTCCACACTTGCTTCTGCTCAAGAAACTTCTGTTTCTGCAGTAGCTCAATCCTCTCAGGAATTAGCAGCAAGTAAAAAAACTGGCAGTTATACTTTTGTACTTCCTGCAGGATTATCACAAGAACAAGTTGCTAAAAATGCACTTTACTATGATGTTTATTTTACTGTAGATTATTCTGAAAAAACCAGTGTTGCAAAAATAAAATTAATTGAAAACAACGAAATAAATCGCCGGATAATAACACGTTTTTTGCTTGTAAATGGTGCGCAATCCGTAAAAGTAGACGGTAAAACTGAAAGTATGGATATGTTTTTCACTAATCACCTGAAAGACTAAATCCACTGCTTTTAACGGTATTATAAAATTTATGAAAATTTATATATATTTTTTAGGGTTGCTTTTCTTGACATTTTCATGTGCTACAGCGACCAAAATCGATGGTGAAAAAAAAGTGCAATGGGGCAAGAACTACGGCCCTTCAAAAGTGGATGTTTCAAAAGCAATTACGGCTGCAGAAATGATGACTGCATTCGAAGGCAAAAAGGATAAAATGGTGTTTACATTTAAAGCGCCAATTGAAGCTGTTTGCTTGAAAGCCGGATGTTGGATAAATGTAGATAAAGGAAATGGCGAAAAATTTATGGTGCGATTTAAAGACCATTTTACTATTCCAATCGACACTAAAATTGGTACAGTTGCTTATATGCATGGCACCGCAAATTGGGATACGGTCTCTGTTGAAATGCTTAAGCATTTTGCGGAAGATGCAGGAAAAAGTAAAGCAGAAATTGATCAAATTACAGAAGCAAAATATGTTTTGGGTTTTGAAGCCGACGGAATTGTTTGGCAGAAATGAGACAATTCAAATAGGGTAATTCTAAAATGAGGTCGAAACTTTTCGCCTCATTTTTTTTATTCCTAAGTCTTTATATTTAGTGATGAAAGCGTAACTTTACCCCATGACCAAAACTGTTACTATTCAAGAGTTTTTAGAGCTTTCAAAAACATACCCAATTCTCGATGTAAGAAGTGAAAGTGAATTTGAAATAGGGCATATCTACAATGCCTCAAATATTCCAATTCTTACGAATGAGCAACGAAAAATTGTTGGAACGTTATACAAGCAAAATGGTCGTGAAGTAGCCATCTACAAAGGATTAGAACTGCTTGGTCCGCTGATGAGCGTGCGTTTGAAAAAAGGTGTCAAATTAGCAACAAATGGGAAAGTCCTCGTCCATTGCTGGCGTGGAGGAATGCGCAGTCAATTTTATGCATTTTTACTTCATTTTTATGGATTAGAATCGATTCTCCTTGAAGGAGGCTACAAAGCTTTTCGAGGGTTGGTGCACCAAACATTTGATCAGAAATTAAATTTTATTGTTCTTGGTGGTAAAACTGGTTCAGGGAAGACTATTCTTTTAAAAAGACTAAGTGATTTAGGAGAGCAAGTTATTGATTTAGAGGCGATAGCAAATCACAGAGGGTCGTCTTTTGGTGCTTTGGGAATGAACGAGCAACCTACTCAAGAACAATTTGAAAACGCATTGTATACTGCAATCTCAAACCTAGATACTAGCAAGCCGATTTGGATAGAGGATGAAAATAGGACGATTGGAAGTAGGGTAATTCCAGAAGGCTTTTGGAATCAGATGAAATCGTCTAGTAAAATTTTTCTAATTCGTGATTTTGAGGAAAGATTGGACCAAATTATACTAGATTATAGCCATTTTCCTTTAAATGATTTGATTTTATCTATGCAGCGCATTGGAAAAAGGCTTGGTCCGCAACATGTAAAAAGAGCGCTGGAACTATTGGAAAATGGTGAAATTCGTGAAGCATTTAAGATTGCTCTTGTCTATTATGATAAGGCATACCTCTTTGGCTTAGAAAAAAACAAAGCAGCTGAAATAATTATGTTTGAAGGAATCGGATTGACATATCATGAAATTGCAAGTGATCTGGCCGCTAAAAAACACAAAAAATAATAAGATGGTAAAATTAACATCCTACACCAAAGGCGGCGGCTGTGGCTGCAAAATACCACCAGAAGCATTAAGCGAAATCTTAGCAAATCAATATTCTTCCAATGAGTTTGGTCTGATTGTAGGAAATTCTCGCGGTGATGATGCTGCAATCTGGGATATGGGGAATGACCAATATTTAGTCAGTACAACAGATTTTTTCACACCAATAGTGGATAACCCGTATGATTTCGGTAGGATCGCAGCTGCAAATTCAATAAGTGATGTATACGCTATGGGTGGAACTCCAGTAATGGCATTAAGTATTTTGGGTTGGCCAACGGAGAAATTACCAAATTCAGTCGCTGCAGAAGTGTTGCGTGGCGCAAGAGATGTTTGTGCCAGTGTAGGAATTGCTATTGGTGGTGGACATTCTATTGAGAATCCAGAACCTATTTTTGGTTTGTCCGTGAATGGAATTGTTGAAAAGAGAAATTTAAAAAAAAATACGGACGCGCAAGAAGGGGATATTTTACTGCTTACCAAGCCTATTGGTTCTGGAATATTATCTGCAGCAATGAAGCGGGGAATTCTATCAGAACTGCAAAGCGTGGAATTGGTTGAGCAATTGTGTAAATTAAATCGTATCGGGGAGAAATTAGGTAAATTGAAAGCAGTTCATGCAATGACAGATGTTACTGGATTTGGAATTATCGGACACACAATTGAGTTGGCCGAAGGTAGCGGATTAACTGCAGAATTGCAGTACAAAGCAATTCCATTGCTCAAGGGAGTTGCTGAATTTGCTGCACAAATGATTTATCCGGATAATACAATGCGCAATTGGAAAGCATACAATGAAAAAGTTTCAGGAATTTCAGGTGAGTCTTTATTGACATTGTGTGATCCTCAAACGAATGGAGGATTACTGGTATCTGTAGATCCGAAAAACATTCGTTCTGTTACAGAAGTATTGGAAGCATCCAATCAATTTTATTGCGTAATCGGAAAGCTTATTGCCAAAGCGGACAAATCACTATACATTTTATAGCTGCGCAATTTGGAATCTATTTTATAGTAAGTCAAATAGCTTGAAACTGCTATTTCGCAATTGCAATTTTCAACTTTTTACCTTTAATTTTTTCTTTTGTTATGGCATTTAGAAGTGTACGCACATTTTTTCGTTTTACCGCAACGAAAGAGGAAAAGTCCATAATCGTGATTAACCCAATTGCTTCTTTTTTTAATCCGCCTTTTTGACCAAGAAATCCGACGATATCGATTTTACTGATTTTATCTTTTTTCCCTCCGCTAAAATATAAGGTTGTCCATTCGCTTTCTTTGGGAATTGAATTTTGGTCGGAAATTAGGTGTTCTATTTCGGGAATCTCAATATATTCTGGTGTTTCTTCATCGGAATTAATCAATAAATAGGAAGAGCCATTTGCTTTCATTCTAGCCGTTCTTCCATTTCGGTGTATAAATGCCTCTTTGCTGTTTGGGTATTGAAAATGAACTACATGCTGAATTTCAGGAATATCCAGCCCACGAGAACCTAAATCCGTGCAAATCAAAGTATGACACGTTCCATTTCTGAATTTTATCAGTGCGCGTTCTCGCTCTTCTTGCTCTAAACCACCATGGTAGATTTGCGATTCGTAGCCGTTTTCGGAAAGAAATTCTGACAAGTTTTCCGTTGCTTCTCTGAAATTACAGAATACAATCGTTAATTCGCCACCGAAGGAACAAAGTAAATCAAAGATTTTATCGTATTTATTTTTTGTCGAAACGGGAAATTTCCAAAATGTAATTGCTGGCTCAAGCGCAGTGTCCAATTGATTGATGATTGCAGGTGCATTGAAATCCAGAAAAGACGGAAAATCAGCCAATTCTGTTGCGGAAACTAATGTTGTTCGTTTTAGACTGATTAGATCCTGGTGAATGAATTTCATTTGATCCTCAAAGCCAAATTCCAGGCATTTATCATACTCGTCAATCACTAATTGCTCAATTTCACTCAGATTTAAATTGCCACGTGTTATATGATCGCAAATTCTACCGGGAGTTCCAATTAAAACAGCTGGCGATTCCGTCAAACTATTTGTTTCAACACGCATCGAATGACCGCCATAACAGGTTAATACTTTGAAATTCGTTTTCATTGATTTAAAAACGTTTTCAATCTGCATTGCGAGTTCGCGGGAAGGAGCAAGAATCAATGCTTGTATTCCGCTCGTTTCTGCTTTTAAATTAAAATATAAAGGAAGTAAAAAAGCAAATGTTTTACCGGATCCAGTTTGTGACAATAGCAGCAGGTTATTAGAATTTTCCGCTTGAAATAGCGCATCCTTTTGAAGCTGGTTCAATTCTTTAAATCCTATATTTTGCAGCGTGCTGCTGATTTGTTCCTTGTTATAATTCATGGTGCAAAGATAGGCTATTGTATTTGTTTTTCTTAAATTCTTTCCACGCAAAATAATCCGCTGTTTAAGCGATTCTTGAGGATAGTTTCTACCTTCTAAAGTAGATTAGATAAAATGTAGCGCTGGTTACAGCACGAATAACGGGGAAATGAAAAAATTGATTTTATGCTTCGATTGCTCGATTCATCAAGGTAATCATTGCCAAGGTCACAATAAATAATTGAGTAGCAGTCTCATCATCCAAAGAAGTTCCGTCTTCATCCTCTGTGGAGATTTCCATCGCCATAAATTGAGCTAATTCCGGCTGATCGCAAAATGTTTCCAAAATTTCGTCGTCGTCATTTTCAAAATAAGCATCCAACATATCAAAATAAGGCTCCTCGAATGCGTCAATATCATCCTCAGAAATATTTTTCAAGGTAACTCCTTCTTGCCCAAAACATTCACCAATAAGACAATAATAGTAAATCAGCAATCCTTCTAATTTATCGTTCTGGTATTCAATTGCCGCAGACATTACATACCCTAAAAGAGTTGGTTGCGCTGTTGCATATATTTCAGATAAACTTTCTAAAGCGTCATCGTCTAAATTATCAACTTTTTTAATTGCTTTTTCAATACTAGCAAGTGAGATATGCTTCATTTTTATATTTTTTTGTAAAAATAGGTATTTAAAATATTCCTTTGGCAGAGAATTCAATGTTATTTAATTGTTCCGAAATCAAAACAGGAAGATTTCTTAAATTCTATTAACTTTGATTAAATTCTTTTTAAATGGCTTTTTTTACACCCGATTTTCTGCAGTTCTTTATTGAATTGGCTCCAAATAATAACAAAGACTGGTTCGATATTAATCGAAAAAGGTACGAGAATTCGGTAAAGGAACCGTTTAAAAAATTTGTACAGCAGCTAATTGGTGAACTTGCCAAATCCAATCCTGCGTTTGAAAGTTTAGAAGCGAAAGATTGCATTTTTAGAATCAATCGAGACGTTAGATTTTCCAAGGATAAAATACCATACAAAATGATGGTTTCAGCTGTAATTGCACCAGGCGGAAAGAAAAGCAAAGCAATAAATGGCGTGTATTTTGAATTTGGCCCCGAACATGTGCGTGTTTACGGTGGAGTATATGAGATTGACAAGGAAGACCTTTTAACCGTTAGAGAAGCTATTGCAAAAGATATCCCGAAGTTTCAAGAAGCCTATAATAATCCCATATTCAAGGATGTTTTTGGAGAAATTAGAGGAGAAAAAAACAAGATTATTCCAAAGGATTTAAAAGCAGCGGCAGAAATAGAACCCATGATTTTCAATAAACAATGGTACTTTTATACACAATTTGATCCAGAATTTGTTTTGTCGGAATCATTGGACAAGGAAATTTTGGCATGCTATGCAGCTGGAAGACCAGTTGAAAATTATTTTAATGCACTAATAAAACGAAATTAATTCGCCCAAAGGCAAAAAAATCTGTAACATTAAAAAACGTAAAGAATCGAATATGTTAAAACACATTTTACTTATTGGAGGGATAATATTATCCAATTTCACCGATGCTCAAAAAAAATCGTTAACCCTGAAAGATGCTGTCTCTGGTCAGTATCGCGTGTATGGTCCGGATCGAATAAATGCATTTCAATGGATTCCTAACACAGATAGTTATTCATTTTTAAGTAAGAATTACCAAGTAGTACTTACTTCCTCTGTTCAAAGTAAAAAAGACGAAGAACGAATTACAATCCAAGCAGTAAATGCTTCCTTGAAAAGTGAATTGACCTCCTTTTTTGGTATGGAATGGAAAAATGCCAACGAGTTCTTTATCAACGATGGTGTGCATTTCTATTCGTACAATTTAACAACTTCTAAAGGCCAATTATTCTATGCGTTGGATGAAACTGCAGAGAATCCCTTATTCCACGCGACATCTGGAAACTGCGCTTTCACGAAAGGAAACAATGTTTATCTAACAACCGCTGCAGGATTGAAACGCGTGGTAACCGATAACGATAATAAAAATATTATTTCTGGTGCAGCAATTGCACGAAGTGAATTTGGAATTTCTGGCGGTTTGTTTTGGTCGCCAAATGGACAATTATTGGCGTTTTACCAAAAAGATGAGTCCAATGTGCACGATTATCCTTTGTTGGATGATTCTAAAGTTCCTGGCGAATTAATTTCTATTAAATATCCTATGGCTGGTCAGTCATCTGAAAAACCAAAAGTTGGAATTTATAATTTAGAGAACAACCAAACCGTTTTTATATCTCCAAAAGGGAATTTGGACGATTATCTTACGAATGTTGTATTTACACCGGACAATAATTTCATTGTACTTGCAGAAGTAAACCGCGATCAAAATCACATGTGGCTCAATGTTTACGATGCAAAAACGGGTAAATTTGTTAAAACCCTTTTGGAAGAATCCAATGATAAATGGGTAGAACCTGAACACACTGCATTTTTTCCAAATGAAAAGTCCAATAATTTTATTTGGATATCTGAAAAAGATGGTTTCAATAACCTCTACTACTATGATTTTTCGGGGAAATTGATTCGCCAATTAACTAGTAATAAATTTGTGGCAAAAGGCATTTTGGAAGCAAAAAACGCGGGAAAGCTGATCTATTTTTCAGCAACTGGCGCAAATCCATTAAATACGCTGCTTTATTCTGTCGACCTAAATGGAAAACAAACGCAAATTTCAACGCTAGAAGGAACGCATGATGTTTCATTTTCAACAGATGGTAAATACCTGTATGATGCTTTTTCTAGCCATAGTATACCGCATCGCTCAGAAATTTTCACTTCTACCGGAAAAAAGGCAAAATTCCTAATTCAGAGCGACGAGAAATTATCGGATGTTACAATAGGGTCCGCAGAAATCTCAACTTTGAAAGGTAAAGATGGTTCCGTTTTATATACGCGATTAATAAAACCAAGTAATTTTGATCCTTCTAAAAAATACCCGGTTTTGGTATATGTTTATGGTGGACCGCACGCTCAAATGATTACTAATTCCTGGTTGGATGGCGCAAATTTATGGATGTATTGGATGGCAGAACAAGGTTATTTAGTTTACACTTTAGATGGAAGAGGATCTGCAGAAAGAGGTTTTGCATTTGAATCTCAAATTCACCGACAACTTGGAACAGTAGAAATGGAAGATCAACTGACTGGAGTCGATTATTTAAAATCGTTGCCATTTGTTGATTCCGATAGATTAGCAATTCACGGCTGGTCATTTGGAGGATTTATGACTACTTCGTTGTTGTTGCGGCACCCTGAT
>CANJSS010000046.1 GCA_947476955.1 Flavobacteriales bacterium | reverse complement strand
GAATTGGAAAAGTAAGGTTTTATGATTTATAATGCCTAATTGCATTAACTTTACTGCATGTTAAGATCGCTTTCGATTCTCCGATTAAAATGTCCTAAATGTTCGAAAGGCGATTTATTTGAGAAAAAAGGTTTGTTCCGTTTTACCAAAATATTGGAAATGCCTGAAAATTGTTCCAATTGCGGGCAAAAATATGAAATAGAACCAGGTTTTTGGCTTGGTTCCTTGTGGACGAGTTATCCTATAATTATAATAATTGAGTTGCCTTTTTTAATTTGTGCGCTGGTTATAGAAAGCATTCATCCATTTTGGTTTTTCGCAGGAATGATTGTAGCATTTACAATTCTCTACCCTGTTATGTTGAGGCTTGGAAGATCCATTTGGATTCATATAAATATTCGAGCAAAAAAAAAGTAATTTTCAAGATTCAATTCCAATCTAAGACTAGCATTTGCTGCTGTTTTTCCATGTTGTAAAAGAGTTGCATTTCTCGAATCAAGCGATTCAAGGATTCCCATTTCAAGGTGCGATTCGGAACCAAAGCAATAATTTCACGCGCTGGAACGCTAGAATAGTTTGGAGCATAAACAGATTTTAGATTGCTCCGCTGTGCATCGCTTAAATGGTAATGTTCTGGAACAAGCGTATAACCGCCATTTTTATCTACCATTTTTAGTAAAATATCAATATTTCCTCCCTCATAATTCCAAGATTCAGAAGCTATCTGATCTTTTAATTGACAAAATTGAATCATTTGGGTTCGAAGACAATTTCCGCGACTCAACAACCAAGGATGCAAATCCGCTAAATCCGTAGTAGTTATTTTAGATTGCTTCAAACTTGGACAATATACTTCTATTTCCTCTTTAAACAATGGAATTGTGCGCAAACGCTGATCTATTAACGGACCTGCCAAAATTGCCATATCTAATTCCTTCCGTTCGAGAGAAAGCAATAATTCTTCCGTCTTTTTTTCTTCAATGAGCAACTGGGCACCTCCAACTTTTTCCTGCCATATGGAAAACATATCTGGCACCAAGTAGGCTGCAACAGTTGGAATAATTCCAATTTTCACTTGTTCCTTGTAATTCCCCTTTAATTTTTGGAGCAGAATTTCAATTTTTCCGGATTCATTCAACACTTCCCGAATTACGGGAATCAAACTTTGACCAAAAGGCGTAAGTTCTATTGGGTTTCTGGAACGATCAAAAATTGGAAAACCAAAATGATCCTCCGCTTTTTTTACTTGCATGGATAATGTTGGTTGCGTTACAAAACATAATTCACTAGCTCGCTGAAATTGCCGTTGTTCGCTAAGTACTAAAATATAGTGCATCTGCTGAATCGAAATCATATAAATAAAATTTATTAAGGTATAAAATTAATCAATAATATTTATACTCTAATCTATTTAAATTTGTATGTGCTTAAGAAAATTAGAATTAAAGAAATTTCCTCCTAATTATTTCATCTAAAAACAAAAAATGAAATTGGCTGTTTAACTTTTAAATCAACTAATACCTGAAAGGGTTTTGCTAATTTTGTAATATATTTAAGCGTTTAAAAAATTTAATTTAATAACTAATAAAAAATAAAAATATGAGTGTAGTAGGTAAACAATTTCCAGACATCACCGTTAAGGCAATGGATGAGATGGGTGATGCATTTCATTTGAATGTATTAGAAAAAGCAGTTAGCAACAAACAAAAAGTTCTTTTATTCTGGTATCCAAAGGATTTCACATTCGTTTGTCCAACGGAATTACATGCGTTTCAAGCAGCTGCAGAGGAATTCAAAAAGCGCAACACTATTCTTATTGGAGCATCTTGCGATACTGCTGAAGTCCATTTTGCATGGTTGACAACAGCGAAAGATAATGGTGGAATCGAAGGCGTGCAATACCCGCTTTTAGCAGATTCTACGCGAGCGCTTTCTTCTGTTTTAGGAATTTTAGATGATGAAGATAGTGTTACGTACAGAGCTACTTATTTGATAGCAGAAGATGGATCAGTATTCCACGAATCTGTAAACCATATGCCAATTGGAAGAAACGTACACGAGTTCATTCGAATTATCGATGCATTCACGCACGTTCAAAAATTTGGCGAAGTTTGTCCTGCAAACTGGGAAGAAGGAAAAGATGCGATGGATGCTACCAAAACTGGCGTTGCTGACTATTTAAAATCTCACTAAGATGCAAGAATTAGAAGCGGACAATTTAGAGCAATTGGTTGCGGGAAATGCAAAAGTGATGGTGCAATATGGCGCTACCTGGTGTGGAAACTGTAAACTTACAAAACCTAAATTCAAAAAGCTTTCCGCTGAAAATGAAGGAATAATTTTCGTTTATGTCGATGCGGAGAAATTTCCAAATTCAAGAAAATTAGCAGATGTTAGTAATTTGCCAACGTTTGCAGGTTTTGTAAATGGGGAATTGGTAAAACAAACGCAAGGAAACAAAATTGAAGTTATAGAGGAGGTATTACATGAAGTTACCAATAATTAAACACCTTACAAACTTCATTGAAGAAAACGATGAAGATTACCTCATCGAAGCAATGGAGGTTTTGGAATCGATGATAGAAATCCCATCTTTGAAAGATGAAGAATTGGATGTTATCGGTGAATTATTATCGAACCTCTCTGGAGCATTAGAAGTGAAAAACAAAATGCGAACAGAAGGAATTTCCCAAAAAGATGCATTGAATGATTTCATGAAACGCGTCACAGGATCGATTGATAAATAAAAAATCCAAATCAAATACTTTTTAAACACCATCTTCGGATGGTGTTTTTTTATTCTACAAAATCCAAATCGCGGTTATGCGTTTCAGTAATCGTTAAAGTAGAATAGATTCCCAATGAAAAACTTATGGTACCAACAATAACGGCAGCATAAACAACTCCTGTACTTGGTTTAAAGAAATCAAACAAGAGAATCATTACAATCAATAATCCGCGAACCATGTTTGGAATAGTCGTAGCAGCCGTAGCACGTATATTGGTGCCAAACTGCTCCGCTCCTACTGTAACGAACATTGCCCAATAGCCGGTTCCCAGACCGAGCCAGGTGCAAAAGAAATAATAACTACTTGCCGTTTTAGCACCACCAAACAACATCAAAACAATTCCGATAAGTGTAAATACCATCATCCAAAAAATTGCTTTTTTACGGGATTGTAACCAATGACTAATGAAACCACTTGCGAAATCTCCGGCCGAAATACCAATATACGCCCACATGATTGCTTGCCCTGGATCAATCGCTTCTTTTATGCCCAATTCTGGAGCAAATTGATTGCCCAAAACCGCTAGAATACCAATACAAAACCAGGTTGGCAAACCGATTGCTATGCATTTCATATAACGGATAAAACGCTCACGATTGGAAAAAAAGGAAAGAAAACTTCCTTTTTTAACGTGAGAAGATTGCTTCACTTCCTTGTATATTCCGGATTCCACGACGCCAACTCGAAGCAACAATAAGGCAAGTCCCATTGCTCCGCCAATAAGATAAGCAATTGTCCAATCGCCGGATAACTGAACGGTAAAATTTGCCACAACTGCACCCAACAAACCAAATCCTGCAACGAGAGACGTTCCAATTGCGCGTAATTCCTTTGGAAGAGATTCTGAAACCAACGTTATTCCCGCTCCAAGTTCTCCAGCTAAACCAACGCCAGCAATAAAACGCAATGCGGAATAGGCTACTGTTTTATCCATGAAATCAATCTGTGGTAAATATCCACAGGCAATATTTGCCAAAGAATAAACGAGAATTGAACCAAAAAGCACCGAAAGTCTGCCTTTTTTGTCGCCATAAATACCCCACAGAATTCCTCCCAAAAGCAAACCAAACATTTGCCAATTGAGAATTATTGTTCCAGCAATATCGGCATCCAATCCCATGGATTTTAAACTTGGAATGCGCACTATTCCGAAGAGTAATAAATCATATATATCTACGAAATAGCCGAGCGCAGCAACAATTACTGGTAAACCTAATAAGTGTTTCGCTTTTTGTCTTGTGGTCAAAGTATTCATGGAACGAAAATACTAAAAGTATTCAGTATCTTCGCAACAGTGAATCTCGATGAAAAATACATGCAGCGTTGCATTGACATTGCCAAACTAGGTAGTGGTCACGTGGCTCCCAATCCGATGGTTGGAGCTGTAATTGTATACAACGATACCATTTTGGGAGAAGGATTTCATCAGCAATATGGTGAAGCGCATGCAGAAGTAAACGCCATCCGTTCCGTAAAAGATGTAACAATTCTTAAAAAAGCTACTATTTATGTGTCGCTAGAACCTTGTTCACACTATGGAAAAACGCCTCCTTGTTCCGATTTGCTCATCGAACACCAATTCAAGAGAGTTGTAATTGGATGTAAAGACAGCCATTCAAAAGTGAGTGGGAAAGGAATTGAGAAATTAACAAAGGCTGGAATAGAAGTAGAAGTTGGTGTTTTGGAAAAAGAATGTAGGGATTTAAACAAACGTTTCTTTACTTTTCATGAAAAACAACGTCCGTATGTAATCCTAAAATGGGCACAATCAAAGGACGGTTTTCTGGATAAAAAGCGCAGCGAGAATGAAATTGGTGTAAATTGGATTTCATCGCCGGATACTAAAGCATTGGTGCATAAATGGCGTTCAGAAGAGCAAAGTATTCTCGTCGGTCGAAAAACCGTTCAAAACGACAATCCTACTTTAACTGTTCGAGAATTTAGTGGTGTAAATCCTACTAGGATTATAATTGATAGCCAACTGCAGCTTTCCGGTGAATTAAACATTTTTTCAGATGATGCACCAACAATAATTTTCAATCGCCTAAAAAATGGCGTGGAGAGAAATGTAGAATGGGTGAAAATCCATGAAACAAATACTGAATTGATATTGGAAGAACTCTACAATCGTTCCATAATTTCTGTTTTTGTAGAAGGAGGAAGTCGTACCTTGCAGTATTTTATTTTTGGAAATGTTTGGGATGAAGCCCGAATAATTGTTGGAGAATCTATTTTCAACGAAGGAACAAAAGCACCAACAATTAATAAGACACCTTCCTACAGTTATACTTTTTCTACTGATACGGTCTACCATTATTTCAGAAAATGATTCCATTACTATTTTCCATTCTCTGTTCAAGTTTGATTTTTGTGCTATTCAAACTCTTCCCAAAATACCGAATTGATACATTTCAAGCCATTGTGTTTAATTATTTTACAGCCTTTATTTGCGGAATAGCTCTTTTTGGAAATGAATGGAATAACAAAGCACTCTCGGCAGGAAACTGGCCTTTATTTGTTCTATTATCGGGTGTTTTGTTTATTTCCTTGTTTTTGTTAATGGGTAAAAGTTCCCAACAAAATGGTGTTGCGCTCACTTCTATCGCAGTAAAAATGAGCATGGCAATATCTGTGCTATTTATGATTGTACTTTACAAAGAATCCTTGTCCGTGCTAAAAATCATGGGGGTCGCTCTAGCTATTTTGGGTGTATTTCTTGTTTCTTTTTCTCAATCTAAAGATAAAAAAGTAAATTCAGCACTTTGGATGTTATTCTTCCTTTTTATTGGAAGTGGCTTTTTAGACTTTATTTTAAACTACGTGCAGCGTTACGAGCTTCAATTTCTATCGCCATCTTTGTTTTCTGCTTTCGGATTTGGAGTAGCTGGAATAGTTGGATTAGGTAGCTTGATTTTTCAAATACGCAGCGGTAACACTAAATTCTCTCCAAGAAGTGTTATTGCAGGAATTGTGCTTGGAATACCAAATTATTTCTCGATATTTTTACTTATGTTGTCCTACAAATCAACTGGATGGAACGATTCAACCGTACTTGCAATTACCAATGTTTCAGTTGTTATGCTTGCAGCATTGATTGGATTTCTTGCTTTCAAGGAGAATGTTACCGTACGAAAAGTTTTCGGTTTATCCGCCGCAATCGCTGCGATTGTAATTCTATATTTCGCAAATAAGCCATAGAAAGATTAATATCTTTACGTGTCTAGTTTGAATTCAACAAGCTGTAATTTTTGCATCTTTGTAAAAAACAAATTGATGAAAATTTATCCACTCAATACCGGAAATTTCAAATTAGATGGCGGCGCAATGTTTGGCGTTGTTCCAAAAATGGTTTGGCAAAAAACGAATCCTGCAGATCAAAATAATTTATGCGATTGGTCTATGAGAAGCATGCTAATCGAAGATGGCGACCGTCTTATCCTAATTGATGCTGGTATCGGTGATAAACAATCTGAAAAATTCTTTTCCCACTATTATTTATCTGGAAACGATAGTTTAATTGGCAATTTACAGCGTCTTGGCTTTTCTCCAGACGATGTAACGGATGTGTTTTTGACCCATTTGCATTTCGATCATTGTGGCGGTGCCGTTCAATGGAATAAAGAAAGAACCGGATTTGAAACAGTTTTCAAAAAAGCAATTTATTGGAGTACTCAAAACCATTGGCAATGGGCTACAGTTCCGAATCCGCGTGAAAAAGCTTCTTTTCTAAGTGAAAACATCCTTCCAATACAGGAAAGTGGGCAACTGAAATTTATTGATCGAACAGGAGATTTCACGAAAAACATTTTTCCAAATTTCGATGTGTTATTTGTCGATGGTCATACCGAAAGTATGATGATTCCGCACATTCAATACAAAGGAAAAACGTTGGTTTTTATGGCGGATTTACTACCGAGTGTTGGACATATTCCTTTACCCTATGTTATGGGATACGATACGCGACCATTGCTTACGATGACAGAAAAAGATAAATTTTTACACTCCGCAACGGCACAGGAATTTGTATTATTTCTAGAACACGATAGCGTAAACGAATGCTGTACTTTACAAATGACCGAGAAAGGACCGCGTTTAGGAGAAACGTATCATTTTACGGATTTATTTTAATATTTCATTCTATCAAGTTTTTTCCACCATAGTTTTTTTTAGTATATTTAGTTTAAATAGCAGGTAAATGAATGCGTATATCGTAAAATTTCTGAAGGCAGTAAACACATTGATTATCCCGAATTTTGGGGCGTTAACAGTAACGGATATTGCAACTGGCGAAATTTTGTTTTTGCCATATCTAAAATACGATGATGGTAAACTAGTGAATTTCATTTCTGAACAAAAAGGTATTTCTTCAGATGAAGCAAAAGAATTTATTGAGGCAAATATCCAAGCGATCCAAACGAAGTTAGAATCTGGAGAAAATTATCCAATTGAATCACTCGGAAGTTTTGGCAAATCAAAAACGGGAGAGATTGAATTTATTTCCGAGCATTTTCAAAAAACACCGCTTCGTAAAATCGATGACGTTACCAATACTTCAGAACCTTCGGAATCAAAAAAAATATCTGAACCGCAGGAGTCTGAAACAAAAGGTGAAATCCAACCTGAAATTATTTCAGATGAACCCACAATTCTTCCAGTAGAAGCTGCACAAGAGGTATTGCTTCCAGAACCGGAGACAGAAATTGAAGCAGTTAATTTATCAGAGAATTCAATCGTAATCAACGAAGAATCAACGTTAATAGAAACTCCTGAAAATGAAATTCTAGAGGGGAAAATAATTCAATCGGAGGAAGTCGAGGCGAATGATACACCAATTTATTCCGAAGAAGACCAGTGGAAAGACGATTTGGATTTACCGCCTTTACATGCGAAAATTGAAAGACCAAAAACTCCAATTTTAGAAAAAACCAAAAAAGACAAAAAACCCAAACGCCCGGCGTTTTATCTTTTGCTACTAGTTGCTGTTTTAATTATCGGAGGAATTTTAACTATTTCATTGTTTTACAACAGTTTTGAGAAACTTTTTGTCTCACTTTCTGATGCACCAGTGGAAGAAATTAAACCTGAAAAGAACGAAGGAAAAAATTATAAGGTAAGAGAAAAAACAAAGGAAGTAACACAAAATGAATCAGAATCGAATGAAGAAGGTGTAATCCAAGAAACTCCTAATGCTGAAAAACCAAATGGTTCTAGGAATTCGGCGCTAATTCAAACTTCAACTGCGCAAGTTGATCGATCCTTTCCTTATCATATTATTGGAGGAGCATTTATAGATAAATCCAATGCAGATAGCTACCGAAATAAATTGATTTCCGCTGGATACGCTTCTATTATCTTGGGGAAATTTGATGATTTGTACCTAGTCAGCATTGCATCCTACCCTTCAAATGAAGCTGCTGCTGCTGCTTTAGAACCTTCCAGATCATATTCTTCAAATGCATGGATCTTTCTATGGCCTTAATTACAGCTGTTGTAGAATAGCTCAACTAATTCTTTCAAAGCTATAAAGTACTTTTCTTTTCCATATTCAATTCTATAGAAACAGTGTAAAATTTGATAGATTTTTGCGCACAAAAAAAGAGCTTTTCATTTCTGAAAAGCTCTTTCGTAAAAAAACTGAAAAGTAAATATTAGTTCACTTTCACATTAACTGCGTTCAATCCTTTTTTACCTTCTTGTAAATCGAAATCTACAGAATCTCCATCACGGATTTCATCAACTAATCCTGAAATGTGTACAAAGTATTCTTTGTTTGTTCCTTCTTCACTAATGAAACCAAATCCTTTTGATTCATTGAAAAATTTTACTGTGCCTTTACTCATTGTAATAAATATAAAATATAAAGTACAAATTTACACTTATATAACCGAATAAACCTATTTTTCTCGTTTTATTTTCAATAATGACAAATGATTCGTTCATCAAAAGGCACCATTTAAAACTTACTTAAACCGTTAAACGGTTGTATTCATTGGTGTTTTGATAAAAATGCTGTCATCGAATAATAATCATTAAAACCGGAAATAAAAAGCTTGAAAAGTCATTTTATAGTGGCTAAAAATGCCAAAACAAGCGAATTAAACACCTCGGGTTGTTCAATATTTACGACATGTCCGCAATTTTCAACCACCGATAATTGCGAAGAAGGATGGTTTTTAACCAATTTGGAAATACTCGGTAAAAACATATGGTCCTCCGAACCCATCACATATAATGTTGGGACACCACAATCTTTTATTCGAAAAAAAGATAGAAGCGGATTTACCTGTGAGATTAAAGTAAACCATCTTTTAAACTCCTTTTGGTACAACTTTTTTGCTTCGTTAATGAATAAATTACGTGATTCACGGTGTTTTTTCTTGGGCATAATTATAAATGCGAATAACTTATACAAAACAAGATACGGAAGCACTGATTTAAATAAAGCCCCGGTTCGCATCAATATTTGACCGCGAATATTCAATTTCATTACTGCTCCGCCCAAAACCATACTTTTTGTTCTGGAGGGGTGACGTTCGGTAATTTCACGTATGATTATTGTTCCCAACGAAATCCCAACGAAATGAGAACTTTGAATCTTTAAATGGTCCAAAACTTCTATGACTTCATCGCCAATAGTATCAAAAGAATAGCACTTTCTTTTTTCAGGAACATGTTTTTTTGATTTTCCATGCCCACGTAAATCTACCAAAAGAACATTGTATTCTTTTCCGAAATCTCGAATTTGCTTGTACCAAATAGAACTACTCCCGCCAGCTCCGTGCACAAATGTCACCCATTCGGCAGTTGCATTATTTTCGTACGTTGTGAAATTCAACATTTAATTAAACTATTAACAGGTTGAATAAATTGAATCCAGTTATTCAAAACGTGAGTAAAAGTCGTGATATATTTTGAGCTTACAAAATTCGATTGGATTGTTTTGAATAAAAAAATAAATTACAGGCAAATCTAACTTTCAGGAACTAAAAATAACTTTTCAAACTTTAGTTTATAGCTTTATTCCTAATCCTATTCGTGCACTGAAAATGGATGGAAACTGCTGAAAACGCATAGTAGAAATACTCTGTTGATTGATTGGCAAAATTGGATCTTGTTTCTTAATTGTCTGCAAATTTGCATCTATAATGCACAAAGGAATATTGAAATCCAAAAACAATTTAGGCGTTATGAAATAGCTGATTCTTGGGGTTAAAAACACCTTGCTTCCTATAATCCTATCCGAAACAGGAAAAAGATCTGCCGTTTTTGGACGGGTGCTCGATTGCAAAAAATAGGAATTAATACCAAGTCCTAAGGATGGAAGAAATTTTCTGTCCTTCGTTTTGAAAAAAGTAAAAATATACTCGTAACGGGCAGCAATAGAAAAATTTGTTTCCTTCGAACCACTAATTATTTGTACTGAATTTAAGGAATCTGTGATTTTTTCCTCCATGGCGTTGGTGGTACGAAAAGTAAAGTTAGTTAATTCAATTTCATGAAAGTTTTCCCTTTTTTTTGTTTTCCACTGGAATGCAATTGTCGGATGCAATAATTGAAAGGTTTTTACTGTCGAATTAAAGCTGATTCCGGGTAAATCTGGCGACGGACTGCTATTTGTAACGGCATCAAAAGTTGTTAAATTATAGATTTTAAGTGCTTTTGAATAGGCAAGTGGACTATTTTGAGACCAACTAATTGCTGAAAACAAAAGGAAGAAGAGAATTGTAAATCTTTTTATCACCGGAATCTTTTTTGATGTAAAACGCCGCTAAAACTATTTTATTGCAGCACAGCCAAATAGCATATTCTATAAACTACTTTTATTTGGTAAACGGATTTTCGTCAAAATAAACTGAATCAGAAATTTTAGCGACACGAAAAAAAGGCATCGAAGCAAGTAGAAACAACTTTTAATACCGACAAAAAACCACTAATTACATACCTTACGCATTCTGCAGTAAACAAATTCAGCGTATCTTTGCACCTCAAAAAAACACCAGGAATGATCTCAGTAGAAGGATTAGCAGTAGAATTTAGTGGAACAACCTTATTTAGCGATGTTTCTTTCGTTATAAATGAAACGGATAAAATTGCATTAATGGGGAAAAATGGCGCTGGAAAATCTACGATGCTCAAGATTCTTGCTGGTGTAAATAAACCAAATCGAGGTAATGTAAATGCCCCAAAAGGTTCTGTAATTGCTTATTTACCGCAGCATTTATTAACGGAAGATACTGCTACGGTTTTTGAGGAAACGTCCAAAGCATTTCAGGAAATCTTTACGATGAAAGATGAAATTGAAGCGTTGAACATGGAGTTGACTACTCGAACAGATTACGAATCAGATGAATATATGAGAATCATCGAGAAAGTTTCTGAACTAAGCGAACACTATTATTCGTTGGAGGAAATTAATTACGAAGCAGAAGTGGAAAAAGTACTTTTTGGTTTGGGTTTTTTACGTTCCGATTTTACACGTGCAACTTCTGAATTTAGTGGTGGCTGGAGAATGCGCATTGAGTTAGCGAAAATTCTTTTGCAAAAACCAGATTTAATTCTTCTAGATGAGCCAACAAATCACATGGATATCGATTCAATTGAATGGTTGGAAGATTTTTTGGTGAACAATGCAAAAGCCGTGGTTGTAATTTCTCACGATAGAGCTTTCGTGGATAATATCACCACACGAACTATCGAAATTACAACCGGAAGAATCTACGATTATAAGGCAAAGTATTCACACTACTTAGAATTGCGGAAGGAACGCCGCGAACAACAACAAAAACAATTCGACGATCAACAAAAATTTATTGCAGATACCCAAGATTTTATAGATCGATTTAAAGGAACTTATTCTAAAACAAATCAGGTACAATCTCGCGTAAAAATGCTAGAGAAATTGGATGTTGTAGAGGTAGACGAAGTTGATTCTTCCGCTTTGCGTTTGCGTTTCCCCCCTTCTATTCGTTCTGGAAATTATCCAGTTGTTGTAAATGAATTAACCAAGAAATACGGCGAGAATATCGTTTTCGAGAAAGCTTCACTTACCATCGAAAGAGGTGAAAAAGTTGCTTTTGTTGGGAAAAATGGAGAAGGAAAATCGACGATGATTAAGGCAATAATGAATGAAATTGATTTTACGGGTGCACTGGAAATTGGACATAAAGTTCAAATCGGCTATTTCGCGCAAAATCAAGCCGCCCTGCTGGATGAAAGTTTAACCGTTTTTGATACAATCGATGAAATTGCGGTTGGAGATATTCGAACAAAAATTAGAGATATCTTAGGTGCTTTCATGTTTGGTGGCGATAATAGTGCTAAAAAAGTCAAAGTTCTTTCCGGTGGAGAAAAAACGCGTTTAGCAATGATTAAGTTATTGCTTGAACCTGTCAATCTTTTAATTCTGGATGAACCAACCAATCACCTTGATATGAAAACCAAAGACATTATTAAAGATGCACTGCGCAACTTTGATGGAACGCTTATTCTTGTATCGCACGATAGAGATTTCCTGGATGGGTTAGCGACAAAAGTTTTTGAGTTCGGCAATAAACGAGTGAAGGAACATTTCGAAGATGTCAAAGGATTTTTAGCGAAGAAAAGAATGGAGCACTTGAGTGAAATCGAAAAAAAATAATGGTGAATATAAAAACAATGTTTTTTAGTTCTTCGCCAAAATTCTACCTTTCCAAATCGGTTTCACAAATAGCGTAGCAATCAGGATACTTAAGGAGTAGATTGGAAATAAAACTTCGTAAAACGGAATAAAACACCATGTTCGTAGGCGTTTTATTCGATAGAAATACGGGAAAAATTGCACTAAATCAATACTTGTTTTGATTAATATTATTTCCAAAAAAAACTTCCATTCCAATTTAAAAGCTGAAAACAGCAGTAATCCTAGAAAAGTAAATGTAAAGAACACTTGGAAAATTGCAAGAATTGTGCTCAGCGCATCTTTTACATCGCCTGTTTTAGCAATCCATCGCAACCGTTGGTAAAAAAATTCTTTTAAACTTTGCGGCGTTTCTGTAAAAACAGCAAAGGAAGAATCGGTTATTAATCGTATTTCGGCTCCACCCTCTCTAAAATCACGTAAAGCATACATATCATCCCCGCTGAAAATATGCGCATGGCGTTCAAAATTATCCAATTCCTGAAATGCAATTCGGCGGAATAATAAATTTGCACCACTTGCAAGAATTGGACGCTTCCATCCAGAAATCCCGCAATTCGCAGCATTCACAAGTAATGGATCTAATTCAAACAAAGATTCCAGCCAATTTTTTGTGTTAAAAATCACAGGGAAAATATACATGTCAGACAGCGTTAATTTCACTAAGTTGGAAAAATAATTTTTCTGAAATTCCACGTCTGCATCCAAACTGAGAATAAAATCGGATTTAGACTGTTCCATAGCCTTGCGAATTGCGTATTTCTTACCTTCCACTCCATCCGGCAGTTTTAGTATTCGATACGGAAAGTTTTTCAATTTGTCAGCAATTAAATCTGCCGTTTTATCCGAAGAATGATCATCCACAAAAATAAATTCCATTGGTAATTTCGTTGCGCCGAGAATACTGTTTAATAAGCCGTGGATGCGCTGTTCCTCATTTCTAAATGGAATTATAACAATTAAATTTTCTAAACACACACATTTAGAAATGTTAAAAAGGTTTGTTTCCCTTTCATTTACCCAATAATTCGACTCTTTTTTTAATTGCAAAAAGAAACCACCGAGTAGCAATCCACCAATAATTAGAACGTAAAAAAGAAAGAAGATACAACAAACCAAAAACATTTTTTACGATTGGCGTTTAACAATGAATAAACCTATTACTGTTGGAATCAATAAGTTGAAAACCCATATTAAAAAAGAGGAAATAACGATGGTTAATTCCCCCATTCCAGCGGCTGTCAATACCCAAATTGCAACGGTTTCGCGAATCGCAAGTTTACCGAGAAATAAGGACGGAGCCAAAGTCAACCAAAGATAGAATTGCCAAATCCATAGCATATTATGGAAACTAAAATCTTCGCCAAAAGCACTTAGAATCAAGGAAAACTGAAGCGTGAAAACGGCGTGTCGAAGCATACTTAAACCTAAAATTTTCCAACGAAAAACCCTTCTTCTTTTAAGGTTTCGAATCAAAAGATACATTCGAGACTTCCGCCTAATGTATTTAAATACAAATTCAAAATTGAAATAAATAAGTAGAAAGAGAATCGCAGAAAAAATAAAAACCCAATATAATTGAGCTAAATCTAGTATCCATGGTGATTTATGTAAAAATAGCAATGCAATTATCCCAAGAAAAATACTAGCGATAAATTGGGCGTAATTTGTTAACAAGGTTAAAACTACTATAGCAATTCGATGATTTCGCTCAAAATAATAGATTCTTCCCACAAAATTACCGAGCATGTTTGGCGTCAACATTCCGGTAACAATTCCAGCAAAAAAAGCATGTATTTTGTTCACTGGTTTGGCATACACATCGACAATCGACAATGTCAATATCCATTTTCTCCATTCAAAAAACCAATTTAATGGAACTAAAAGCAATACAAATAAAAGGAAAAAAGGATTTTCTAAATAAATAGTTTGATTCGACCAATTAACCTTTTTAAATTGAAAATAAGAAAAGACTATTAATACAAGAAGTAGAATCAATTTAAGAAAAATGAATATTGTCTTCTGTTTTTTCATAGCTTTAACCATCGAACAAATAATTAATGGTTGAAGATAAGATAATTCTTGGAATTGACCCCGGAACGACGGTTTTAGGGTACGGATTGATTCATGTGAAACAAAATAAATTATTCATGCTGAATTTTGGCGTGATTCAATTGAGTAAACTTCCTACTCATCCAGATAAATTGAAGCGAATATTCGACCGATTAGACGGCATAATTAGAGAATTCAAACCAGATGAAATGGCTATTGAAGCGCCATTTTTTGGGAAAAATGTGCAATCAATGTTGAAATTAGGGCGTGCACAAGGTGTGGCAATTGCAGCAAGTTTGAACCATAATATTCCTTTTGAAGAATATTCTCCCAGAAGGATAAAACAGGCTGTTACCGGAAATGGCAATGCATCGAAAGAACAAGTTGCAGCGATGTTGCAGAAATTATTGTCGTTTGAAGAAATGCCCAAATATTTAGATGCAACGGATGGATTGGCCGTTGCGGTTTGCCATCATTTTTCGAATGGAATTGGGGAACATAATAAATCAAAATCTGGAAATTGGGAGAGTTTTCTTAAAACAAACCCCGACAGGAAATTACGGTAAAAGAATGTCACCAAATGCAACAAAAAACCTCCGATATTAACCCTCCTTTTTGGCCAAAAATTACAATTGGTGGGATTGTCTTATTTACAATTCTTTACTTAGTTGCGGCGCAATACTATCCGGGAGGATCCAATTTTTATCCACAGGAAAAAGGATTCAGCTGGTTTAATAATTATTGGTGTGAATTATTGGGAGAAAATGCCAAAAATGGACAAATTAATCGCGCTCGACCTATTGCACTTTTGGCAATGGTTATTCTTTCTTTTTCAATCAGTTTGTTTTGGATTAAATTACCGCAGCTAATCCCTATGAAACTTTGGAAGAGTAAAGTTTTACAAATATCAGGTGTTTTATCTATGTTTAGCGCCATTTTTATTTATTCCTCTTACCACGATTTCTCCGTTTCAATTTCTTTACTATTTGGAACGTTGGCATTTCTAATTTCGCTATACGGATTGTATACTCACCATTTTATATGGCATTTTAATTATTGTGTTTTATGCCTTTTCCTAATTCAAGTTAACAGTTTTATTTATTTGAGCTCTATTTTAATAGATTATCTGCCAATACTTCAAAAAATTACATTTATCCTCGTTTTTATCTGGATTATTGTAATAAGCTTGCGCTTTTTTAAAAAATAATAGCTTGAGAAAAAGTAGTTGCAACCCACTTCCATTTGATAAAAAAAAAAGAAGCTAAAGACGTTAAAAAATTAGTGGATTTCTTTTCGATGGCGTGGCGAAAAACCAACTTTTTTTGGTTGAATACTAGAAAAATTTGAATCCTTTGGAAGAATAATATTTTCCTTTATGGTAGCCATTTTGTTCAAGGAATCCAAAATTTCTCCATATATAGATTGCATTTCATCTTGACGTGAACCATAAAACGCCATACTTTCTTCATAACGCTGGCTTGAAATATGGTGCTTTTCCAGTAGTTTTTTTCCAGACAATAACATTGTTTCCTTAAATCGTGAAACATGCATGAATTTTGTTTGAATATGGGCTTCGAGTAGAGTCATTTCCTTTAAAACCTGCACCATGGAATCTCTTGGAATCAGATTTTTAGGTTTATTGTTTGACACCAAACTATCCGAGCAGGCGCTCGCTAGAAAAATACCAAACAGAAAATGAATTACACGAATCATGGTAGAAGAATCAACTGTAAAATAACATGCGTTGACCAAACTCACTTGAAGAAATTTTTCCGTCTGAATAAACTAAGTTTCCATTGACAAATGTTTTGTTGATCGTATAGGAAAAAGTTGTTCCTTCAAATGGCGACCAACCGCATTTATAAAATAACCCATCTCTTGTAACTGTTGATGGTTTCTTTTCTACTACAACTAAATCCGCAAAATAACCCTCTCGAATAAATCCTCTTTTTTCGATACGAAACAAGACTGCTGGAGCGTGCGCCATTTTTTCAACAATTCTTTCCATACTAATCATTCCGTGTTCCATTTTTTCCAACATCGCTTGCAACGCATGCTGCACTAAAGGTCCTCCAGATGGTGCCTTAAAATACGACTGTTGCTTTTCTTCCAAAGTATGCGGCGCGTGATCTGTTGCGATAACGTCAATTTTATTATCCAAAACCGCTTGAAAAATTGCAGCGCGATCGGAAGCTTTTTTGACTGCTGGATTCCACTTAATTAAATTTCCTTTTTGATTATAATCTTCATCAGAGAACCATAAATGGTGAATACATGCTTCAGCGGTAATCATTTTCTTATCCAAAGGAATAGAATTATCAAATAATGAAATTTCCTTTTCTGTGGAAATATGGAGAACATGAAGGCGTGTATTGAATTTTTTTGCCATTTTAACCGCCAATGAAGATGATATAAAACAAGCGTCCTCATCACGAATTAAAGGGTGCAATTCTACTGGAATATTTTCACCATAAATAGCTCTATACTTTGCACTATTCAATCGAATCGTTGTTTCATCCTCGCAGTGCGTAGCAATAAGCATTGGAGGAACATTCTTGAATAAATTTTCTAATGTTCGCTCGTTATCCACTAACATATTGCCGGTTGAAGAACCCATAAATATCTTTACACCGCAAACCTTTCTAGCGTCTGTGCGCAAAACTTCCTCCAAATTATCATTTGAAGCTCCCATAAAAAAAGAATAATTTGCACTAGAAGAACGTGCAGCAATTTCGTATTTATCTTGCAATAACTTTTGTGTTAAAGCATTGGGAACGGTATTTGGCATTTCCATAAAGGAAGTTATTCCTCCTGCAACGGCCGCTTTGGATTCGGATGCAATATCTGCCTTATGTGTCAAGCCTGGTTCTCGAAAATGCACTTGATCGTCAATACAACCAGGAAGGACGAACATCCCTTCTAAATTTATAAGTTGGGTATTTTCATCCACACTTAAATTACTGCCGATTTTTTCAATTATTCCATTTTTAATGAATATATCGGTAATAATTTGGTTGCCTTCATTAACAATTGTTGCTGATTTCAAAAGGTAGGTAGCACTCATAATTTCATTTTTCTCATTTTCCAAACACCAAAAAATGCTTCCTTAAAAATCCCGGAACTCATTTTTGAAACACCATATTCACGATCGACAAATGTTATTGGCACCTCTACAATTTTAAAATTATGCAGCACGGCAGCGTATTTCATGCAAATTTGAAAAGCATAGCCTTTAAAAGGTATTGCGTCTAAATTTATAGTTTCTAGTACTACTCTTCGGTAGCATTTAAATCCAGCAGTTGTGTCTTTTATAGAAAGAAAAAGAATAATTCGAACATACACACTCGCGAAATAAGACATTAAAACTCTTTTTAACGGCCAATTTTTAACCTTTCCACCTTTACAATAGCGCGAACCAATACTCAAATCAGCCCCTTCTATTGAGCAGGCATTGTACAAACGAATCAAATCATCCGGATTGTGAGAAAAATCGCAGTCCATCTCAAAAATATAATCGTATCTTTTGTTAATTGCAGTTTTAAAACCATGGATGTATGCTGTTCCTAATCCTAGCTTGCCTTTTCTTTTTTCCAAATGGATGCGATTAGGGAATTCCATTTGAAGTTCTTCAATTTTCTCTGCCGTTTTATCGGGAGAGTTGTCATCCACAAATAGTAGGTGAAAATCTTTATTAAATGCCATAATTGTGCGGGTCATTCGCTCCACATTCTCAATTTCATTATACGTTGGAATAATAATTACTGAATCTGACACTTAACAGGTATTTATAAAACAAAAATAGTTAATTATAATTTATCAAAAGTTAATTTAACTTAAATCATGCTATTGTTTTATCTTTGTATATCTAATATTTGTGAGTGGAACGTATTTTATTTTTGTGTTTTTTTTATGCTATGCTTGTTCATTCGCAGGAGCAAAAAAACATTACATTTCTTGATAATTGGTCGGAAGATTCGCTTATAACGAACACAAGTCTTGTGCGCTATAGCGGTTGCTGGGGCTTCACGCAAGGCGATAAGGAATATGCAATTATTGGCTCGACGGAAGGAACGCATTTTT
>CANJSS010000045.1 GCA_947476955.1 Flavobacteriales bacterium | reverse complement strand
TATTGGTTTGAATCTTGTTGTATTGGGCCGATATATTTGCTACCCAATTTTAAAGTTATATTCTTTTGGCACACGGATAAATCGGTATCAAGCGGCAGATATTATTGGGTCTTTCTTTCCTTCCATTTCAGATAGGCTGAAGAACACACTGCAATTGAATGACAACTTAGACACAAACATTGGAAATTTAGAGCTGATTAGAGCAAGTGTTTTGCAGCGCTCTAAATCGTTAAGTGCTGTGCCTTTTGTTTCTGCCGTCGATTTCAAAGAAAACCGCAAATACGTTAAATACCTTGTCCCTATTTTTCTGATTTTGGTTGTTGTTGGTGTTGCTGCTCCTTCTTTATTTACCCAGGGAACAGAGCGTGTATTAAATTATTCGAAGCAATATAAACCTGTTGCGCCGTTCAAATTTCATTTATTGACGGGTGATTTGACAATTGAAGAAGGAAAGGATTTAGAACTAGAACTCGAGGTTTCGGGCAAAGAATTGCCTGAATCGGTTTATTTAATAAGTGAAAATGGTAAGTTTCTAATGAAAAGAAATGCCAAAAACAGCTTTGTTGGTTCGATTAAAAAACCGAATAGATCTGGGACTTTTTTCTTTGAAGCAAATGACTTTGAGAGCGATAAGTATGGCATGAATGTTTTTGGAAAAGCAACAATTGGTAAGTTAGAGGCTAAGTTGTATTATCCGAAGTATTTAGGAAAACTGGATGAAACAATTCAAAATGCTGGTGATTTAGAAGTTCCTGAAGGAACAGAAATTGAATGGAGCGTTGTTGCTAAGAACACTAATTATGTAGATTTTGTATTTAATTCACAAAAACAAAGGTATAAAAGTGAAGGGTTCAAAGTGACGAAGAAACTGCTTTATTCAACTAAGTTGTCGTTCTATTTATCCAACAAACATACGTCTAAAATGGATTCTTCCAACGTTTCTATTTCGGTTGTGAAGGATGCTTATCCATCGATTAATGTAGAGGAAAGAAAGGACACATTGTCGGATGGTTTATTCTTTTTTAATGGAGAAGTAGGGGATGATTATGGCCTTAATTCTTTAGTTTTTGTATATGCTATTGTTTCTGAGGATGGCAAACGAAAAGAGTCCAGAATGTCAGTAAAAAAGGTGAGTGGTTTGGATGTACTTTTTGATTTTGCAGTTGATTTTCGTCGAGAAAACGTGAAACTAAACGACAGAATTGAATATTTCTTTGTGGTTAGTGATAACGACGGTGTTAATGGCAGTAAATCGACTAAGAGTCAGCTGTTTACCTATGAATTACCTTCACTTTCTGAACTGAACGAACAACGAGGGGAAGATCAGGCTTTGATTAAAGAAAACATGAATGATCTTTTAAATCGTACAAAGGATTTTAAAAAGGATATTGATAAACTAAAGAAGGACATTCTGAATTCTAAGAACAACGATTGGAATAAATCAAATCAGGTTAATCAATTGAAAGAGGAACAAAAGAGCATTTTGGAATCACTTCAAAAAATGCAAGAACAGATGTCGCAAAGTACAGAAGAGAAGAATCAACTTTCTGAAATGGACCAAAATTTACTTGAGAAACAAGCCTTAATCGAAAAGCTGTTAGAGGAATTAATGGATGATGAATTGAGAGATTTATTGGATCAATTGGAAAAATTATTAGACAATAACGACAAGGATGGTTTAAAAGAAAAACTCGAAGACGTTGAGCGTTCTGCAGAAGACATGAATAAACAATTAGACCGTAGTCTTGAAATGTTGAAGCGTCTGCAGGTGAATGAGAAAATAGATGACCTAGAGAAAGAATTGAAGGATTTAGCCAAAGAACAAGAGAATCTTAAAGAGGATATAGCAAAGGAAAAACTCAATAAAGATCAAGCTGTCGAAAAACAAACGGAGATCAATGAGAAATTTAAACAACTAAAAGAAGATTTAAATGAATTGAAGGAGCTCAATGAACAGTTGAGTAAACCAATGGACATTGGCAAAACGGATGGAGACGAAGAAGCTATAGAAAATGATTTAAATGAATCCAGTGATGAATTAAGTAATGATAAGGCCAAAAAAGCAGGAGAGAAACAAAAGTCTGCAGCGGATGGAATGAAAAAATTAGCAGATAAGATGGACCAACAGCAGCAAGCGGCTAATAAGAAGGAACAGGAAGAGGACATTAGTACACTAAGACAAATCCTAGAAAGCCTTATGGCCCTTAGCTTCTCTCAGGAGGACGTGTTGATACGCTTCGACCGTATTGCAGCTAATGACCCAGCATATCGTCGCTATGGCCGCAAGCAAAGACGAATTATTGATGATACACGAATAGTTAAGGATAGTTTAATGGCATTGGCCAAAAGACAACCTAAAATTGCGTCTTTTGTGGATAAAGAATTGAATATAATTGCTTCTAATCATTCTTTAAGTTTGGAGGATATTGATGAGCATAGAAAGCGTGAATTGGGTATACATCAACAAACAGTAATGACATCATATAACAACTTAGCGCTTTTGTTGAATGAAAGTTTGGAGAGTATGCAAAATGACATGAAAAGCATGATGCAAGGAAGCGGTAGTTGCGATAGTCCAGGCGGCAAAGGCAAGGGAAAACCAGGCGAATCGATGAATCCTGGTGATATGAAACAGCTTTTGAAGAAACAATTAGAGCAAATGCAAAAAGGCCCGAATCCAGGCGGAAACAAACCAGGTGATAAACCGGGCGATAAACCAGGGGACAAGCCTGGAGGAGAAGGAATGGGTATGCAAGGCTTGGGTAATAAGCAAATAGCAAAAATGGCCGCTGAACAAACAGCTATTAGACAGCGTTTAGAGCAATTGCGAAATGAATTAAACAAGGATGGCAATGGAAAGGGTAATCAGTTAAACCCTTTGATTAAGGAACTAGAGGACCAAGAAAAAGACTTGATAAATAAGCAGTTTTCCCCAGCTATGGTGAACAGACAAAAAAACATTTTGACACGTTTATTAGAAAGCGAAAAAGCGCTAATGGAAAGAGGTTTTGAAGAGAAAAGAGAATCGAAATCCGGAATAAATGAAAATTATGGTAACAAAATTCGTTTTGATGAGTACAACAAGCAAAAACTCAATCAAATTGAAATGTTACGGGTTATTGATCCAGTGTACAGGAAGTATTACAAGGATAAGGCAAATGAATATTTCAACCAGAGTTTTAATTAATTAGACTTATAGTTGAATCATGAAGGAAGGTTTTTTGATTATTGATACTTTAAACATCCCAGCGGACATTGAGGCAATGGCTCAAGTTGAGTCGCTGATTGATAGTGTTTGCGCAAAACTCGGTGTTAATGAGGATTTTTATGGTAATGTTTTAATTGCCGTCACTGAGGCGGTTACAAATGCTATCGATCACGGTAGTAATAAGAACAAAATGTTGGATGTGCGGGTGTTGGTGGGAGATGAATCTAAAGAGTTTTGTTTTAATGTAAAAGATGAAGGGCGGGGATTTGATTTCACTAATTTGGAAGACCCGACGTCGCCGGATAATATTTTAAAGGAAAATGGACGAGGGATATTTCTTATGCGAAACTTGGCAGACGAGGTCGTTTTTGAAGATGGTGGCACAAGTGTGAATATATATTTTAATAAATGATAGAATTTACATTAAAGAATGTGGAGGTTCCGGGTTTAGACCCGGAATTTTTTGTTTTATGGTTGCAAGATGTAGTTGCAACAGAGAATTTAGAATTAGGAGATGTTTGTATTGTGTTTTGTTCAGATGACGAATTATTAGAAATGAATGTAAATTTTCTACAACACGACTTCTTCACTGATATTCTAACATTCGATTATTGTATTGACAATGTAGTCTCAGGAGACCTTTTTATTTCTATAGACAGAATAGTGGACAACGCCGCGAAGCTTAAAGAAGACTATGTAACAGAATTAAAAAGAGTTTGTGTGCACGGGGTGCTTCATCTTTGTGGCTATGGTGATAAAACGGAAAAACAAACTTTGGTGATGCGTCAAAAAGAAGATTTTTATATAAGTAAATATGTTTCACGTGAAACATGAGCTTGGTTTAATTCGTTGTAATTTTGTTCCACGTGAAACACAAATAAAATGCTAAAGAAATATGATGTTATAGTAGTTGGTGGCGGACACGCAGGTTGTGAAGCGGCTAATGCGGCTGCTAAACTGGGAAGCTCCGTTTTGTTGGTTACTATGAACATGAATACAATTGCCCAGATGAGCTGTAATCCGGCGATGGGCGGTGTGGCGAAAGGTCAAATTATTAGGGAGATTGATGCTCTCGGCGGCGGGTCTGGCATTGTGAGCGACAGAAGCGCAATTCAGTTTAGAATGCTTAATTTATCTAAGGGACCTGCGATGTGGTCTCCTAGAACACAAAACGACAGGATGCTTTTTGCTGAAGAGTGGAGGTTGTTATTAGAAAGAAATAATAATGTGGATTTCTGGCAAGACACATGTGTCGGTTTGTGCGTGAAAGGCGATACAGTAGAAGGCATAAAAACAGCCTTAGGCATTACAATATTTGCTTCTTCTGTAATTTTGACAAACGGAACTTTTCTTAATGGACTTATTCATTTAGGAGAAAAACAATTTGGAGGAGGAAGAGCTGGTGAGAAATCTTCAACGGGTATTACAGAAGATTTAGTTGATTTAGGTTTTGAGGCTGGCAGAATGAAAACCGGCACCCCCCCGAGGGTGGATGGTCGCTCCTTGGATTTTACAAAGATGGAACAACAAGATGGAGATAGTGTTCCTTCGAAGTTTAGTTACGGAGACACAAAAGCGCTAGTTAAGCAGCGTCCTTGTTTTGTGACCTATACAAATGAGGCAACGCATGAAATGTTAAAAACAGGTTTTGATCGATCGCCGATGTTTAATGGCTCGATTAAAAGTGTAGGCCCTAGATATTGTCCAAGTATTGAGGATAAAATTAATCGATTTGCGGACAAGGATCGTCATCAGATTTTTGTGGAGCCAGAAGGCTGGAAGACCGTTGAAATTTATGTTAATGGCTTTAGTACATCTTTGCCCGAGGAAGTTCAATATGAATCAATGAAGTTAATTCCTGGTTTTGAAAATGTAAAAATGTTTCGTCCTGGATACGCCATTGAATATGATTTCTTCCCTCCGACACAATTGAAACATACGTTGGAAACGAAAGTTATTAATAATTTGTATTTCGCTGGTCAAATTAATGGCACAACAGGCTATGAAGAAGCTGCGTGTCAAGGGTTAATTGCGGGTATCAATGCACATCGAAAATTGAATGAGCTTTCTCCTTTTATTTTAAATCGTAGTGACGCATATATTGGTGTTTTAATAGATGATTTAATTACCAAGGGCACTAAGGAACCTTATCGTATGTTTACAAGTAGGGCGGAATATAGAATTTTATTGCGACAAGATAATGCTGATTTACGATTAACGCCGATAGGTCACGAGATTGGTTTGGCAAGTGATGATATGTTGGAAAGGGTTGGAAAAAAACAAGAAGGTACAAATCAGTTAATAAAGGCATTTCGTGCCATGGGCGTGACGCCAACTTTGGCAAACCCTGTATTATTGGATAAAGATAGTGCTGGAATAACACAACAAGTGAAACTTAGCAGCCTTATTACGCGACCACATATTTCCATTGAGGACGTTTTGAATATGTCTGTTGAAGCTAGAGAATTATCTATTGAATTGCTTAAATCTCACCCAGATATTGTGGTACAAGCGGAAATTCAGATGAAATACCAAGGTTATATTGAGCGGGAGGAGGAGATTGCCAAAAAAATGAATCGTTTAGAGGATGTTATTATACCAGAAACTCTTAATTATGCTGCTTTAGTAAGTGTGAGCTATGAAGCCAGAGAAAAATTGATGAAAATAAAACCTGTTACTATTGGACAAGCAGCGAGAATAAGTGGTGTTTCACCAAGTGATATCGCCGTGCTTTTAATTCATTTAGGCCGATAGTTTCACGTGGAACTATTAAGTAAAAAAAGGTTGGAAATTAAATTTCCGACCTTTTTTTATGAATGAATTTTCAATTATTATTGCTTTTGATTGGATTCTATCCAGTCACCATTTTCCTTTATGAGCGCTATCAGTTCGGATACCGCTTCGTCTTCTGGAACATTCTTTTTCATTACCGTTTTTTCTTTATACAGATTAATCTTACCTGGGCCGGTTCCAACATAGCCATAATCTGCATCTGCCATTTCTCCTGGCCCATTTACTATGCAGCCCATAATGCCAATTTTCAATCCTTTTAAATGGGAAGTTTCTTTTCTTATTTTGGCTGTAGTTTCTTGTAAATCAAAGAGAGTTCGACCGCAAGAAGGACAGGAAATGTATTCTGTTTTTGAAATACGCGTGCGTGTTGCTTGAAGAATTCCAAACGCAGTAGAATTAATTAGTGTTTGCGGTTGGTCCGCTTGAATCCATAATCCATCGCCAAAACCATCAATTAAAAGAGATCCCGCATCAGCAGAAACTTCTAATTGAAAATCTTCGTCGTCAGATGTTGATGAGTGAAATTGCAATATAACAGGGTTTGAAATGTCATATTTCGCAAGATTAAAATAAATTTTGCGGAAAATTTGTGTTTTGTTCGTGTGTTCTGCACCTAAAATAATGGTACAGTTTGTATATTTTTTTAGTGTTTCATAAGGAATTTCTTTATCTGCCGCCACATAAACAAAGCCCAAAGTTTCAACTGAAAGTTGGTTTAATGCATTTAGTTCAACCAATGGATAATACCCTGCTTTACCTTGGTAATTTTTCAACCAATTGGTGAAATTACAAATAACCCCAAGGGTACCAGGAACCTCAAAGTTTAAGATGTTATTTCCAATAAAAACATAATCAGCGGCTTGTTCTTGCAAATGCCATTTGTCCAGTTGAATAGAATAGGAATAGCCGAAACTAAAAAAGTTCGCAGGTTTGATCTCGTTCTTCTTTGAAAGATCTGCAACTACAACAGGGACGTGTCCTCCGCCAATATTGTGCAATATATTCGTGTGTCTTCTAGAATACTGAAATGGAGAATATGGAATTTCCATTTCCGGTGAGGCAATAGCGAATATGTTTTGTGGGTTTTCAAAGCGTTTTACCAACTTTCTTGCCACTGGAATTTCACACTCCGGTTCTTCGGTAAGGGAAACACGAACGGTATCTCCTAATCCATCTAAGAGAAGCGCGCCAATTCCAACAGCAGATTTAATTCTACCATCTTCCCCGTCTCCAGCTTCTGTTACCCCAAGATGCAAGGGATAAGAAATCCCTTGTTCTAGCATCGTTGCTGCCAATAACCGATAGGCCTGAACCATAACAAGCGTATTGCTTGCCTTCATTGAAATCACAAGGTTGTGAAAGTCGTTTTTCTGACAAATTCGAATAAATTCCATGGCGGACTCAACCATTCCCTCTGGTGTATCTCCAAACCTACTGAGAATTCTATCCGAAAGCGAACCGTGATTTGTGCCAATTCGCATTGCGGTATTGTGTTCTTTACAGATAAAAAGCAGCGGCTTGAATTTTTCCTCGATTCGCTCCAGTTCTTTTTGGTAGGTCTCCTCTGTATATTCTATTTCTTCGAATTTTTTCTTGTCTGCATAATTTCCTGGATTTACGCGAACTTTTTCTACAATTTTAGCTGCTATTTCCGCGGCGTTCGGGGTAAAATGAATATCCGCTACTAAAGGGGTGGAATATCCAAGTGTATTTAATCCATTTTTAATTAGCGCTAAATTTTCTGCTTCATTTTTGCTTGGCGCGGTTAATCGAACGAGTTCACAGCCGGCATCTATCATCCTAATAGATTGTTTTATAGAACCTTCCGTGTCCATTGTATCTGTTGTGGTCATGGATTGCAAGCGAATTGGATTGGTTGCGCCCAAAGTTGTTTGCCCTATCGATACTTCTATCGTTGGAAATCTTTTTCGATTAAATAAATCAACGCAATATGGCTTGTTTTTGTCTGCTTCTATCATTAGTCTCTAGTCCGATTGTTCTACAAAATTACAAACAAAAGTATGTATTAAAATGTTTTCTAATTATCGGTTATTGCACTTGATTTGCTTTTTATTATTGAGCATGCGTGAACATTAATGCAGAATAAATGTTAAAGGTGGGTAAAGTAAAGGTTTTTACTTTATTTTTGTATTAAATAAAAATGCCCAAAATGGATTTTACTTCAATCAAATTCGCTAAAAACCACAACGAAGAATTCTATAAGGTTTTACGCCAGCGAGTAAACGAACACTTTAAGTCAAACAAAATATCAAGATACGCTAACGGCAAAATGGTTGTCAAAACACTCTTTATGTTTGCGTTGTATTTTGTTCCATTAACCCTTTTGTTAACCGTTGCAGAAACGAACCTTTTTATAATGTCACTATGGATTCTTATGGGATTTGGAATGGCAGGAATAGGTCTTTCTGTAATGCATGATGCTAACCACGGAGCTTATTCTTCCAATGAGAAAATTAACAAGTTCGTAGGATACATAATCTTTTTTATTGGAGGAGACGATGTAAACTGGCGGATACAACACAACATTTTGCACCATACCTATACAAATGTTACGGGAATGGACGAGGATATTAATCCTGGCTCGGTAATGCGTTTTTCTCCGCACGAAAAAAGAAGAAAATTGCATAAGTTTCAACATGTTTACGCTTGGTTTTTGTATGGTTTAATGACATTTATGTGGTTTGTTTCCAAGGATTACAAACAAGCTATTCGTTACGAGAAAATGGGTTTAACAGCAACTCAAAAAGTATCTTTCCGAAAACACATGACGGTTGTAATAGTTGCTAAAATATTTTATGGAATAATTACCATTGCACTACCATTAATTTTCTCCCCAGCAGCTTGGTGGCTGACATTAATTGGCTGGTTTGTAATGCAATTTATTACTGGTTTAACACTTGGCGCTATTTTTCAGCCAGCGCACGTTGTTCCAACCTCAGATTATCCAGTTCCAGATGAATCGGGAAATATTAATGCAGATTGGGCTGTAAATCAATTGTACAACACTGCAAATTTTGCACCAGGAGCAAAACTGTTTTCTTGGTATGTTGGCGGTTTAAATTATCAGGTAGAACATCACTTGTTCCCTAATATTTGTCACATTCATTATAGCAAGATTTCCAAAATAGTAAAAGAAACAGCGTTGGAATATAATCTTCCATACCATTCTTATAAAACTTTTTATGGTGCCTTGGCAGATCATACACGTATGTTGTATAGACTTGGTAATTTTGATGAGGCTCCTGCAATTCATTAATAAATTTATATAATCTTCCAAGATGTATTTCGAGGAATTTAGAAAATATTGTCTAGGAAAGCCTTTCGTTACGGAAGGCTTTCCTTTTGACCGGTCAACACTTGTTTTTAAGGTTGGCGGAAAAATATTTTTTCTTTCAGATATTGACCAATTTATAGCAATAAATCTAAAAGTATTACCAGAAAAAGCAATCGAACAAAGAGAAAGATATAGCGGGGTTATTCCAGGTTACCACATGAATAAGAAACATTGGAATACCGTTCAGGTGAAATCCGATGTCCCGTTGGATGTACTATTCGAAATGATCGATGATTCTTACGACTTAGTTTACGCATCACTTTCTAAGAAAACAAAATATGAGCTTACGCTGGGATAAATATATTTGGGCCGTTCGGTTGGCCAAAACACGCTCACAAGCTTCCGAAGAATTATCTAAAGGGCGCATTAAAATTAATGCCTCCACAACGAAGCCAGCAAAAGAACCAAAAGTTGGTGATAAAATTTCTGTTGTACACAACAGTGCCACATTTACCTATCAAGTAGTACAATTATTGGACAAACGTGTTGGAGCGAAGTTGGTTGTGGATTATCTGCGCGATATAACACCACCTGAAGAATTAGAAAAATTGAAACTTTATCAAGCTTCACAGCAAAATTATCGCCAAAACGGCAGCGGAAAACCTACCAAAAAAGACAGGAGAGAAATCGACGATTTTCTTGTAGATTGGGATTGACGAATGTATTCTTTTACTTTTTCGAATTAGTGTAACTTTTTAAGACTTTTAAAGTCTAACACATAATTGCGATTAATCTGTATTAATTAAATAAATGGAAAACATGAAACACCTTTTTTATTTACTCTCACTTTTAACTATTTCAAGTGTGTACTCTCAAGAAGAAATTAAAAAAGACACAACACGCCTCAACATTGGTAAGGTAGAAGTTATTTTGGTTGATCACTCTGAAGCAGAAGCTAGTGCAGAAATAGACACGATTGATGCTGCTCCAACGGAAAATGAAAAAAGTAATTTTGAGGCACATTGGGCAGGGCTCGATATGGGTTTCACCAGTTTAATGAACAGTTCTTTTGACAATACGTTTGCAGACTATAAATATTGGCAAAACGACCCGGCAAAATCCATGACGTGGAACTTGAATCTGTGGGAACATAAATTCAGTTTGTATAAAGAATATTTTGGAATAACGACTGGTCTAGGATTCAGTTTTACACAAATTGCCTTCAAGGATAATTACATGTTGGTTGCAACATCGGACACGTTAATGGCCGTAATTCCAATAGCTGAAACACAAGATTATACAAAAAACAAGTTGAAAGCTACTTATTTGACCGTTCCAGTGTTAATTGAGTTTTGCACCAATGAAGATGCGGATAAGAGTTTTTATCTAGCTGCCGGCGTTGTTGGTGGTGTTCGCATTTCATCCCGTTACAAACGATCAATTGAGGACAATAAGGATATTCAAAAAGGAACGTATGCTTTAAATTCTTTTAAGTTGGACGCTGCAATGCGAATGGGATATGGAAATTGGGGAGCATTTGCTACGTATTCTTTAATGCCTTTATTTGAAACTTCCAAAACAATTGAAATATATCCATTAACATTTGGTTTGACGATGAATTTTTAGATTTAGCCTTTTTTAGCAGAGTCGAATAGCAGTATTCGACTTTTTTATGCCCTGGCGCCTGAAAGCAGCAGTTTAGTCTAATCTATTGTCGTTTACAAAGCGGTTTAATCGCTTTGTTTCTTTTTGGATACCAATTCCTAGTAAAAACAAACAAAACACTCTTAAAGCGCGATTTTATAAGCACAAAAAAAGGGTTGATGCACGCACCAACCCTTCTTGAAAAGTGTAAGCTTATTTTTTTACAACGTTGAATTGAGACGTTTGACCATTTTCAAGTGTTACGTTGAAGATGTAAACGCCAGTTTCAAGGGCTGCAATATTTACGTCAGTTTTTCCATTAACCAATGAAACATTAGATTCTAAAGCAATTTTTCCAGTAACATCTGTTACTTTCAATTTTGCCGAACCTTCTGCGTCCATAGAAACAGTTACAACTTCAGTAGCTGGGTTTGGATAAGCCATTCCTTCGATTTTAGCTACTTCATCAAGTGTCAATTCAGCCGCACTAAATACACGTAAACCCATAGCTGAAATTGCATCCGAACCAAAACCTACAGCGAAGTATGTTCCGTCGCTTTCGTTCGGAGTGATTGGTTGCAAGTAGAGAGATTCGTTCATCAGGTAATTTGTCTTTGTGTCGTGACCTAAGTAAACATTTAAGTTAACCGTTTGAACACATGCAAGGTATCTTTGGTTGTCTTCTAAAATTACTTGCGTATTGAATTCTCCATAAACAGTTTCTCCCTGCAAATCGCTTGGGTAGAAATAGTATCCAAATGTAACCGCATTAAGCGCAGTAAAAGCAAGAGCAGCATCATTCAAATCTACAAATACATCATCCCATTTGTACAAGTTCAAGGACATCTCTTCACCTGTCAAGTCAACAGCTGACGCTGCAGATGTTGACGCGGAAAAATAAATTCCAGAAACACCAATTCTACTTGCATTAGGATCTTTAATAACCATACACGTGCTGAAAGTAGCATTGTTTGTTGAAGGGCGGTAGCCATTATCAGAGACCGGCAATCCTGTTACTGTGTCTAACAGTGCATACGTAAAAATAGTATTGTTTACAACGAAATCAGAAGAAACAGTGTTGTCTGCATCATATTCGTCTGCAATGCCTAAATCAAGAGAATATGTTAATGTATATCGACCTGACATGTAGCTTGGCAAAGAGAAATCTGGGAAGCTATTTGCTCCTCCAGGAAAAAATTCAGCGCTATCTCCTGAAATGATCGTAATTGGTCCAACCGTGTTTGAATAAACAGTTGCTCCAGTTGGATCTGTAACGGATGCTGTTACAGTTGCATTTGGTTGGTCATCAATTCCGTAATTGTATACACGTGTACCAACTGCAAAACTGTATTCACTGCTGTTTTGTGCAAGTTGGGAAACTACTCCAGATGATTTAGAGATTAAGGTTGTACCTTTCGTTAAACCACCATCGTTGTTATACAAGCCTGTTTTGTTACCAAGAAATACAACAACAGGACCATTGCCCATTTGTGAAATCATAAGCGCACCAGTTGCGTCTGATACAAACGCTACAGGAATTGTAACATTTAATCCATCTGCTCCACCGCCCATAGCAATTACTCCTGGTTCGCGGTTGACGATAATTACGGCTACAGCACCTGCTTGTTGTGCCTGGAATGCTTTTAATCCAAATTCACATGTGTTTCTTCGAATTACACAAATTTTCCCAGCGTAAGCATTTGCAGGAGAAGGAGAGCATCCCTCTTCCGCCAAAGGATTTCCATAAGTGGCATTGTCTCCTACGGTACCATCATTTACCATTATTAATGTATCAACAACAAATGTTCCAGGTATAAGAAAATCAGGAGTTGCCCAGTCGCCACCAGCAGGATCCGCCCAAGTAAATTCGTAATTTCCAGCAATTCCAGCAGGAGCTTGAACCGAGCAAATTACTTGTGATTGAGCCATAAATCCAGTCCCAAAAACAGCAATTGTGAATAAAAGTTTTTTCATAAGTTAAAAATTATTAGTGTAATTAAAAATTGCTTTAGCAACAACTAAATTAACATAAAATTTATTCTTCCTTAATTTTATGCTGTTTTTTTTCCAAAAAAGCAGTTGTATATAAAAAACAAAAAGCGGTTAATTAATTAACCGCTTTTATATAAATGTATTTTTTGTTGCTTTTACTCTGCCGAAAGTGCCGCTTTAAAATATTCTCTATTCATACGTGCAATATTTTCTAGTGAAATTTCTTTAGGACATTCCACTTCACAAGCACCAGTATTGGTGCAGTTTCCAAACCCTTCTTCATCCATGCGGTTAACCATGTTTAAGACACGTTCTTTTGCCTCTACTTTTCCTTGTGGAAGCAATGATAATTGAGAAACTTTTGCTGAAACAAATAGCATTGCTGAAGAGTTTTTACATGTTGCGACACATGCACCGCAACCAATACAAGTGGCCGCCTCAAAAGCTGCATCTGCATCTTGTTTGGGAATTGGAATTGTATTTGCATCAATTGTATTTCCTGAAGTGTTCACAGATATGAAACCTCCAGCCGCCATAATTCTATCAAATGCGCTGCGGTCCACGACTAAATCCTTTATTACAGGGAAAGCTTTTGCGCGCCATGGCTCGATGTAAATTGTTTCGCCATCGTGGAATTTACGCATGTGCAATTGGCACGTAGTTACAGCCCTATCCGGCCCGTGTGCTTCGCCATTGATATAAAGGGAACAACTTCCACAAATTCCTTCTCTACAATCGTGATCGAATGCAATTGGGCTGTCTCCAGTTTCAATTAATTGTTCGTTCAAAACGTCCAACATCTCTAAGAAGGACATGTCACCGCTAATATTATCAACAGGATATGTAACCATTTGACCTTTGTCGTTTGGTCCTTTTTGTCTCCAGATCTTTAATGTTAATTTCATCTTTTGTAATTTTATTTGAAATTCCTACTTAAAGGATAACTATCATTTATAATTTCGTTCTACCAATTTGATATTTTCAAAAACCAGTTCTTCCTTGTGGAGCGTTGGTTCAGAAACATTACCACTGTATTCCCAAGCAGCAACATAAGCGAAATCTGAATCGTTTCGTTTTGCTTCACCATCCGGTGTTTGCGATTCCTCCCGAAAGTGTCCACCACAAGATTCCGTTCTGTTTAGCGCATCTATTGCCATTAATTCTCCAAGTTCCAAGAAGTCAGCTACGCGATTTGCTTTATCTAATTCCGGATTAAATTCGTCCGCAATACCCGGGATTCTTACATTGGAATAGAATTCTGCCCGAATTTTTTGAATTTCCGCAATTGCCCATTTCAATCCTTCTTCATCGCGGGACATGCCAACTTTATCCCACATAACTTTACCAAGCCTTCTGTGGAAGTGATCAACCGTTTTTGCTCCTTGGATGCTTAACAAACTACTGTTGCGTTCCTGAATTTCGTTTTCGGCAGCACTAAATTCAGGTAGTTCTGTCGAAATCGTTCCGGTTCTAATATCATCTGCTAAATAATCTGCAATTGTATATGGTAAAACAAAATAACCATCTGCTAAACCTTGCATGAGTGCAGAAGCGCCCAAACGATTTGCTCCGTGATCTGAAAAGTTTGCTTCTCCTGTTGCGTAGCAGCCAGGGATTGTTGTCATCAGGTTGTAATCTACCCAAACACCGCCCATTGTATAATGAACTGCAGGATAAATCATCATTGGCATGTCGTATGGATTATCGTCTACAATCTTATAATACATTTGAAATAGATTGCCATATTTTGCCTTTACAACCTCACGACCTAATTCTAAAATTGTTTCTTGCGAAGCATTTGCCAGGTTAGAAGTCATTGCTTTTTCTCGACCATAGCGTTCGATAGAGGTTGCAAAATCTAGGTAAACAGCTTCTCCAGTTGCATTTACTCCAAAACCGGCATCACATCTTTCTTTCGCTGCGCGCGAAGCAACATCTCGTGGCACTAAATTTCCAAATGCAGGATACCTTCTTTCTAAATAATAATCTCTATCTTCTTCTTTTAAATCGGTAGCTTTCATTGTTCCTTTTCGGATTGCTTCAGCATCTTCCAAATTTTTAGGAACCCAAATTCTACCATCGTTTCTTAAGGATTCCGACATCAAGGTCAGTTTCGATTGGTGCTCACCCGAAACAGGAATACATGTAGGATGAATTTGCGTATAGCAAGGATTTGCGAAGAAAGCACCTTTTCTATGAATTCTCCATGCCGCAGTTACGTTGGACCCCATTGCATTTGTAGACAAGAAAAATACATTTCCATATCCACCGGAAGCAATAACCACTGCGTGAGCAGAGAAGCGCTCCAGTTTTCCAGTTACAATGTTTCGTGCAATAATTCCACGTGCTTTGCCATCAACGATTACCAAATTCTGCATTTCGTGTCGGCTATACATTTTGATTTTGCCCTTTCCAATTTGTCTCGACATTGCCGAATAAGCGCCCAAAAGAAGTTGTTGACCAGTTTGTCCTTTTGCATAGAACGTTCTAGAAACCTGCGCTCCACCAAACGAGCGATTATCTAATAATCCTCCATATTCGCGTGCAAAAGGAACACCTTGTGCAACACATTGGTCTATGATATTTACAGAAACTTCTGCTAAACGGTGAACATTTGCTTCGCGAGAGCGGTAATCTCCGCCTTTGATTGTGTCGTAAAACAATCTAAAAATTGAGTCGCCATCGCCTTGGTAATTTTTTGCAGCATTGATTCCGCCTTGTGCCGCAATAGAATGGGCACGTCTTGGTGAATCTTGAAAACAAAATGCTTTTACATTATAGCCTAATTCTGCCAAGGAAGCAGAAGCAGCGCCACCCGCCAATCCTGTTCCAACGACAATAATATCAATATTTCTTTTGTTGGCTGGATTAACTAGGCGAATGTGATTTTTGTGATCTGACCATTTTTTATCAATTGGTCCAACGGGTATTTTTGAATCTAATACAGACATCTTCAAGTAATTTAAATCTATTTATTCAAGTAAATTATAATTGGAATAATGGCAAATCCTAAAGGAATAAGAAGCGCAAATGCTGTTCCGAATGTTTTAATTGCTTTGTTGTATTTCTTGTGGTTTAACCCTAAAGATTGGAATGCGGAAGAAAATCCGTGCATGAGGTGCATACTCATAACAGCCATTGCTAGAACATACCCGATAACCGCAAATAAAGCATACTTATTTGTTGGGAACCCGGGTTTCGTTTGCCCAAAGAAAGTCATTACTAAGGAGTGAAGATCTTTGTATCCTTCGCCCATTTTAATATTTACTTGTTTGTTGTAAAAATCAGTTTCGTTTTTAATTTCCATTTGTGCCTCGGCCATTGGCGTTGTTTCAAATGCACTCGTAGGAAAAAAATTGTCCGTATGCGTCAAGTAAAGGGTTTGCGATTGATTAGATTGAGGGTCTTTTACCATAACGCTATGCAATGGCATGGGCTCAGAAGAAAATTTCATTTTCCACCAGAAATTCGACATGTGTATTACAATGAAAATTAAAATCACACTCCCTAAAACTGCCATTTGTCGGGCTGGAAGTTTCGAATTTGCTCCAGGATTATTGTAAGCATATGGAATAGGCCGTGCTTTTTTATTTTGAATAGCTAGGAAAATCCCATCAATTGCATGAAATAAAACCGAAAGGTAAGTCAAATAAGACATTACTTTAATCAGTGGGTTGTGCGTCATGAAAAAAGCATATTCATTAAAGGCTCTTTTTCCTTCTTCTCCGGTTATAAAAATTAACTGTAGGTTTCCAAGTAAATGCCCTACTAGGAAAAGGCTTAAAAACAAACCAGTAAATGCCATCCAATATTTTTTGGCAATCGATGATGATAAAATTGCAGACTTACTCATATTTACTTACGTTCTAATTGAAAATATTAGCACAAATTTAAGAGTTAGAACAAACTAAATGCGCTTTGGTTCTTATTTAGATTAATTATAGATAAATTGGTAAAAATGGCCGATTATTTAATCTGTAACCAATTTTCTTCTTTTGGTTTTATTATAAAAAACGAAGATGAAAGATTTGGTGGTGTTTTTATGTGTTTTAACAGCAGGATGTTGTTATGCACAGGAAGAAAAGGAGTTAGAATCTCCCGTTTTTGAAGAAAAAATTGTCAAAAATGAAATTTTAGAAGTTGCAAAAAAACGTGCTGAGCTAGAAGTTGTCCTTTCCGTTTATCCAAATCCTTCTTTTGGAAGTATTTTTATTGAAGGATACGAAGGGTCGGTGGTTACAATTCATAGTGCGGCAGGAACGTATGTTGGCACGTGGAAAATAACAGAAGACAAAAAACTTACAATTATGGATTTACCAAGTGGCACTTTCGTGTGTTTAATCGATGATGGCCAAATGCAAACCATAAAAAGAATTGTAGTGCTTTAATTCTATAGTTTTAGATGCTTTTCAATTGCGTTTCTGTTTTTGTCACTTCCAATATGTGTTCTTTTCCAAACACGAGCGCACGATTATCTGGAACGTGCCCTGCAGGGAAACCGAAAGCAATTGGAATATTTCGGTAGGTGAAATGGCTAAGAATAAGCTCCTCCAAGGTTTGACCAAATGGAACCGCTGTATCTTTCAAATCGGTCATTCCACCGATAATTAAACCTTTAATTTTATTAAAAACCCCTGCTTTTTCAAAAGCAAACAGCATGCGATCGATGTGATACAGTTGTTCTGCCAGATCTTCCACAACTAAAATGGTATTAGAAAAATCGATTTGATCATCCGTTCCAAGTAGACTGTATAGAATACTGAGGTTTCCGCCAACAAGTTTTCCTACTGCGGTTCCGGGTTTGTTGTTTGAATTCCCGAAGGCTTGGATGGAATATTCTTTTCCCGTTAGAGCGGAAACCAATGTGTCGATCGCTTCGGTTGAATTTTCTTGGAAATTAAGCGGCATCGATCCGTGGATACTTGGCAGAGAAAAGCGTTGCATACGTTGGTGAAAAACCGTTACATCGCTAAATCCAACAATCCATTTTGGTTCGCGCAACATTCCGGCCCAGTTCAATTGGTCTAAAATTCGGATACATCCATACCCCCCTCTTGCGCAAAGAATCGCCTTGATTTCCGGCTCATCCATTCCAAATTGAAAATCTTCCAGCCTTTCGGCGTCTGTTCCAGAAAAATAATGGAACGTGCCTAAACAATGTTTACTAATCAATACCCGAAAACCTTTTTCAATCAATACCTTTTCTGCAAATCGAACGTAGGATTCTTCAATCGCTTTTGCTGGCGCGGTGATGTAGATTAAATCTCCTTTTTGCAAGATTGGAATGGTATTTTTCATCTGTATTTATATTATTGTTTCAAATGTACAATTTATCTATAAACCTCAGTTCGATACTAAATTATGTTCAGAACGCTTGAAAATATTCAGATTTTAGGCAAAGGGTTGAAGGAATAACGGGTCATCTCAAGACTTTTCAACGACAAAGCTGTGTTTTTTCACGACTAATTTTTTACGTTTAAGGGCTTTACCATTCTTAGAATAATTACTACTTTGGCGGAAACATAATTCTGGATCCTGTGATTTCTCCGTATAACGATGAATTTTTTATGAAACAAGCTTTGCAAGAAGCACATAAAGCATTTGAACTCGACGAAGTGCCAGTTGGCGCGGTTGTAGTGGCAAATAATCAGATTATTGCTCGGACGCACAATTTCACGGAAC
>CANJSS010000044.1 GCA_947476955.1 Flavobacteriales bacterium | reverse complement strand
GGTAAAATTCGATTATCTTCCTTCATAAATTGTTGCACAAGCTTTTTCGCTTGCTCAAAATCGTCGCCATAAGAAATGGAGAATATCCAATCCACTCTCCTCTTGTCCGCTTGCGTGAAATTGATGATATTTCCATTTGCAACCGGGCCATTTGGTAGTATAATTACTTTGTTATCCGTGGTATGAAGATACGTGTTAAATATTTGAATTTCTTTCACAATTCCTTGTTCACCTTGTGTCAATACTAAATCACCAACTTTGAATGGTTTCAGAACGAGAATCATCACCCCTCCCGCAAAATTGGAAAGTGTTCCTGAAAAAGCCATACCAATAGCAATTCCTGCAGCTCCTAAAAGTGCAACAAAAGAAGTCATTTCTACACCTAATTGTGTGATTGCCGTAATCACGACTAGAACTTTCAAAACCATTGAAATGAAGCTAGTTGCAAACGTTACTAATCCTTCATCTGTTTTACTATTGCGCAATACTTTTTTCAATCCTTTGGAAAGTATTTTAGCAATCCAAAAACCAAAAACAAGAATTAAAACCGATAAAATAAGGTTTGTTCCGATTCGCACTAAGAACTGGTTGACATCCGTGTAATTAATCCCAAATATTTCTTCGATCCACGTCATTTTATACTTTTAAAGACAAAACTAACCTATTATACCTAAATACGCGTTCGAATTTCTGTAATTTACTTATGAAAAAGACATAAAAAGAATAAAAAGAGTTTAATTTTACAACATGTTTTTTATTTTTTCCAAGGCACTATTATTTTTGATTTCGCCATCCACATGGTTTCTAATTTCTTTGGTTATTTATTTCTTCCATAAAAAAGAAATTGTCCGAAAACGTGCAAAATGGTCTGCCGTAGTTGTTTTCCTTTTCTTTTCCAATACTTTTATTTTCTCCGAATTTTGTCGCTTGTGGGAAATTCCTGGAACAAAAATTAGTGCTGTTTCCAATTACGATGCCGGAATTGTATTAACCGGAATGGCTGAATATAACAACGATTTAGATGTTTTAAGTATCCGCAGAGGAGGAGACCGAATTTGGCAAGCACTCACACTTTTCCACAAAGGAAAAATCAAAAAAATAATTATTACTGGCGACAGCGGATATGTAACAGAAAGAGGTTTGCATGAGGCCAAACAACTCAAAGCAGTTTTAGTCAGTTGGGGAATTCCTGAAAGTGCAATTTTAACGGAAGAAATTTCCAGAAATACCCATGAGAATGCGGTAGAGACAAAAAAAATGCTCGATCGCTCCTACCCTCATCTTTCGAATTTTTTACTGATAACTTCGGGAACACATATGCGCCGAGCAAAAGGGTGTTTTGAAAAAGTAAATCTACCATGCGAACCATTTTCTACAGATTTATATACGGGACCGAAACAAATCTATTATTGGGATCAATACCTTGTGCCAAATTTGAATACTATGGAAAACTGGAATACCTTATTTAAGGAATGGATTGGTTATATTACCTATGATATAGTTGGTTACATTTGAAACAAGAACTGCCTATTTCCAATGGCCATCTTACATTTTTAGAAGGTTTTTATAATGCGCAGGAAGCGAACGAACTTTACTCGCAATTAGTGGAATCTTTAGAATGGAAACAAGGAACAATTAGATTGTTTGGGAAGGAGTATTCAACGCCTCGATTGGAAGCTTTTTACACTGAAAACAACTTAAACTATAGTTATTCGGGACAACGACTAGAAAAGCATGCATTCACCCCACTTCTATTAAAAATTAAAGAAAAAATAGAAAAGGAAACCGGTTATTCATTCAACTCCGTTTTAGTGAATTATTATCGGGATGGAAAAGATAGCAATGGCTGGCATGCAGATAATGAAAAAGAATTGGGTAAAAATCCAATCATTGCATCACTTAGTTTCGGTTCAAGTCGACGATTTGATCTGAAACATACTACAAAAGCAGAAAAACTATCTATCCAATTAAACGCTGGAAGTTTACTAGTAATGAGCGGAGAAACGCAGCATTTTTGGAAACATCAAATTGCAAAAAGCAAAAAAATCACAACTGGAAGGCTTAATCTCACCTTCCGAACCATTCGATAAATTTTAATTTTCCGTATTAAATTTATTCAAAAGGAAATTCAGAAATTAGTAAGGTATTCCAAGTAAACAACTTTTTATGTTTGTTTTAATCAAAAAGCACCTTTTCCAGAATCCTTTCATAGGCAGTAAAATATATTACTGAAATCCAAAATTAATTTCTAATTATAAAAATGAGCAATCCGGAATTCCAATAAATGAAATAGGATTATATTTGCAAATCGATGAAAAAAAGTATACTTCTGTTTTTAATATTAACGATTTCTTTTTCAGGAATTTCCCAAAAATCCGTTGAAGCTTATTCAACTTCTGAAAAAATAGTAATCGATGGAAAGTTTACAGAAACCGGGTGGAAATCTGCACAAAAAATTGGGGAATTTGTTCAATATTCACCTCAGCCTGGAAATCCATCTAACAAAAAAACAGAAGTTCAGATAATGTATGATCAATCAGCGATTTATATTGCTGCAATTTGCCATGAAAATCCTCAAAATGTATCTAAAGTATTATCGCAACGAGACGATTTTAATGCCAATGTAGACTTCTTTCAAGTAACAATTGACACGTATAACGACGATCAAAATGGTTTTAATTTTGGTGTTAGTAGTATGGGTGTGCAATCGGATGCGAAAATTAGTACCAATTTAAAAAACAACGAATTGAACATGGTTTGGAACAGCGCAGTGGAACATACGGAAAATGGCTGGCAAGTAGAAATGCGCATTCCTTATTCTGCCATTCGTTTTCCGAAGATTGCTCAGCAAGATTGGGGAATTAATTTCCTTCGTTATGTGAGCCACATGAGAGAGGAATCCACATGGAATGCAGTAAAACCGGAGTTCGATAATTGGCCAGCACAATGCGGAGCGCTCACAAAATTGGAAGGAATTGAACCGCCGACACGATTGGCTTTCATTCCTTATATTTCTTCTTATGCGGATCATTATTCGAACGGAAGCGGAAAATCTAGCAATTGGACACGATCTATAAATGGTGGAATGGATATCAAATACGGCATAAATGAAGCATTCACTTTGGATATGACGCTCGTTCCAGATTTTGGACAAGTTGTATTTGACAATCAAGTTTTAAATCTTAGTCCTTTTGAAATTCAGTTCAATGAAAATAGACAATTTTTCACGGAAGGAACAGAACTTTTCGGAAAATCAGGTTTGTTTTACACCAGGAGAATTGGCATACAATCGCCGTATAGTGTCTTGACAAAAAATCTTTCAACAGGTGAATATTTGACAGATATCCCTCCAGCGTCACAATTATTTAATGCAACAAAATTAACCGGTAGAACAAAAAATGGACTTGGAATTGGTGTTTTTAATGCGGTAACTGCAGAACAAAATGCAACTGCGGTGAACGAAGAAACTGGCGAAAGCCGAACGATTATTGCCTCACCACTCACTAATTTTAACATCCTAGTTTTGGATCAAAATTTGAAAAACAACAGTTCCATAACCTTGACCAATACAAATGTGCTTCGGGAAGGGAATTTTTACGATGCAAATGTCAGCGGATTAAATATGAAATTGAATTCTGAAAACAATACTTTTTTTATTTCCGGTAGAACAGCATTGTCCAATAAGTTTGAATCCAACACCACAAAAACCGGCTATAATTGCGGAATAAATGCAGGAAAGCAAACTGGGAAAGTTATATTTAGCGCGTCGTATTTTGAAGAATCCAACACCTACGATCCAAACGATTTAGGCTTTAATACCAATAATAACAAACGCATTGCAGAAGCAAATATTCGATACAGAAAATTCACGCCATTTTGGCGAATTAATAAATTTTCCGGATCTCTAACCCTTTCCTACAATCGATTATACAAACCTTCCGTTTTTACAGCAACTTATTTGTCGGGGTCCCTTTTTGCAAATAGTAAAAAATTCCATGCTGCGGGATTCGAATTCAACAGTGCATTATCTGATAATTTTGATTATTTCGAGCCACGAACTGTAGGAATGTTTTTCACACGTCCAAAATGGCTTAATGTTGGCGCATGGATTTCCAGTAATTACCAAAAAAAATTCGCTATCGATGCAAATTTTAATTATGTTTTCATTGCGCGGGAAAATTGGATGGAATATTACTACGAGATTAGTCCAAGGGTCCGACTTTCAGAAAAACTTTTTTTAGTTTACGAATTCAATCAGAATTTCAACTTCAATAGTCAAGGTTTCGCTGTGAATATTGGTAACCAGGCTATTATTAGCGAAAATATTATTTTTGGTTCCCGAGATCGAATTAATACTACCAATACTATCAATCTTCAATTTACGGCAACAAATCGAATGGGAATAACTTTTCGTTTACGGCATTACAGATCAATATTATCCTATGATTCGTTTTATTATTTGAATGCAGACGGCACATTAAGCCCAAATAGTTTGACCGGATTAGATGAAAATGGCGTTCAAATTTACAATACAAACTACAATGCTTTTACAATAGATTTAGTTTACCGTTGGGTGTTTTTACCTGGAAGCGAAATAAATGTGGTATGGAAAAATTCGATTTTTTCAAATGATAAATATATAGATGCTTCCTACTTTTCTAATATTTCAACTGTTTTAGATTATTCTCCATTAAACAGTTTTTCCATCAAAATTTTATATTGGCTCGACTACCAAAGTTTAACGCGAAAAAAGTCAACATAAATTGCCGTTTTCTTTCGTTGAAAAAACAGTTCAAACTGTTGATTTTGCTAGTATCACCATGAATTACAGCGTACTTTTAAGTATAAAAGGAATTAAATGGAAAAAACAGAAAACATGCACTTTATCGACCGCATTGTTGAGAAAATGCGCAAATCAGCTGCAGAGTTGGAGGAATTTCAACTTCAGCTGAGTTTGGGAAAAATGGAAGCGATGGATGCATTTCACGCGGTGAAAAAATCTTACAGTAATTTTGCCCATGAAATGAAATTAAAAGCAATTCACGGAAAACAAAACTGGGAAGATATTCTGGCAAAAATTCAGGACTTACAGATTCAACTCGCGCTTGGTAAAGCGGAAACAGCAGAGGCTTTTGAAGAACAAAAGAAGAAAATAGGACTTGCAATTCATGCGCTGCAAGTTTCAATCAAGACAAATCCAACATTTATTGAATCGAATGCACTTTTTTTGGAAACATTGGAAAACTTAAAATTAAAGATGGAAATTCTTTCCGAAAAATTAAATCCAATGAAAGAAAAGATTTCAACAGAATTTGCGGCAAGAAAAGAACAAATGGAAGATGCGATTTTATTATTTAAGGAAAATATCTTAAGTAAATCTTCAATAGATGAGCGATTTGCAACTTTTCAAAATGAATTAAGCAAAGTATTTAGCCATTTCAAGAAAGCATTTGTTACCCATTAATTTACTTAACGCAATTATAATGGAGAAGGTTGGCAAATGCGTCAGCCTTTTTTTTTAATCGGAATTCCACCCTTTCCAATCGTCGTGATCTCCTTTCCTCGCATCTTTAAGCATACGGTAACCGATGATTGCGGCAAGAATTAAACCTACAACTCCCAAAGCAGAATAACTTCCCCAGAGCGGTTTAATTTCGTGAATTATTAACAAAGAAGCACCTATTGTAAGACTTGCAAAAATCAAAACTAACACAATTTGCTTCGTAACGCGATGGATAGTGTGCACCATCGGATCAATTCCTTTATGGGTTAAATCGACCATGATATTTCCGCTATTAATTTTTCGAATAGCATTTTTCAAATCTTGGGGGAAATCTTCCATATAAGCGCCTAAATCAACTAATCCATTGAGGACTTTTCGACTCAAAACGAAAGGATTAAACTTTTTCTTGATTGCTTTTACAATATAAGGGCGCGCCAACTCTAATAAATCCAACTTAGGATCCAAATGGTGAATTACTCCTTCCACTGTGACCATCGATCTTGCGAGAAGAAAAAAGTGAGCTGGAACTTTCAAACCATGATCCACAATTACATCTTTTAACTCCATTAAAACGGTACTCATTTCATTTTGATGAATCGAATGAATCTCATATGTCTGCACAAATTCATATAAAGCAAATTCCAATGCACGTTTATCTCGAATAACCGTTACGTCGGACATTTGCTGTAAAGCGGAAATAATTCCTTTTACGTTCTGTGCTTTTACGGATAGAAATAAATGTCCAAACATTTCAATATCCCGATCCATAATACTTCCCATCATACCAAAATCCAAAAAGCAAACTTCTCCGCTATCCATTACTAAAATATTTCCAGGGTGCGGATCTGCATGAAAAAAACCATATTGAAAAACTTGTTTTACATAAGAAACAGCGAGTCGGTTCGCAATAATTTTGCTATCTATTCCAATCGCTTCCAACCTTCCAATATTGGTGATTTTTGTGCCCGATATAAATTCTAATGCAAGAACTTTCGTCGTTGTATATTGCTGGTAAACGGAAATTGTATACGTTGTTTTATCTGAAATATCATTTTTAATATTGTTGGAAAAACGCTGAACATTTAGGGATTCATGAATAAAATCCAGCTCTTTCATAATACTTTCCTCAAAATTCTTTACTAAGCCTCTTGGTTCAAAACTCTTTAAAGTGGGAATACGTTTTTCAAAAATATCGGCCAACATATACATTACTTTAATATCTTCGATAATTATTTCTTTAATTCCTGGACGTTGAATTTTCAATGCAATAATTTGACCGGTTTTTAGCGTCACTTTATGCACTTGCGCCATCGATGCGGATGCAAATGCTTCTTCATCAAACCAGGCAAATAAATTATCTACCGTACTTTGTAATTCTCTTTCAACAACTTCTTTTGCAACTTTCCCTGGCAATGGAGGAACATTATCCTGTAATTTTTCAAACTGAAAAATCAAATCTTCGGGTAAAAGATCTGGTCTATTACTGAGTATTTGACCGAATTTTATGAAAGTTGGTCCTAACTCCTCGCAAACCAAGCGCATCTTTTCCCACTTCGTGTATTTCTGTGCGTTTTTCTTTGTTGTAGAAGGAATTAATTTGCGCAATAAACTATACTTCCCAGTGCTAATCATGTAGGAAACCAATTCTTCGAATCCATAGCGAACAAATACGCGTAAAATTTGATTATATCGTTTAAATGACCGGTACCGATATTTTATTCCTGAGAATAATCCCATTAGCTATTTTGGGTTTTTTCCAATTGGTTTATTTTAGCTTCAATTAGGGAAACGTCTTTTTGCATTTGGTCTAATTTACTCTGTAGAAGAAGGATTTTATCGGTGTGCGCCACGTTAATCTTGGCATAAAAAGTTGCTGCCATTTCGCCGATTTTGGATTCTAGATCCTCCTTCGTTTCTTTTGCTTTTTGAGCCAATCGATCGAGAAATTCCATCTCTTTACCATTCTCATCGACGACAACATCTTTCATGAAATTATTGATTTTTTCCTTTCCACTTTCGGAGAGAGATTCCAACTTCTCCATTAATTTTGTATCCTTTGAAATTGTGTACAAAGCAGTTGACAAGGATGCCAATTCTAAAAATGTTTTCGCTTTCATAACGCTGATTTAGTTGTGTAATTTTAATATATTTACTTCTGTAAAATTCTTACATTTACGTAAATATCGCGAATTATTTCAAGAATTAAAAAAAAATAACTTACCATATGAAACTTAGCGCTCCAATTTCCGATTTAATGACCAAAAATGTTATTTGTGTTAGTCCAAATCAAAAAATTATTGACTTGAAACACATCTATGAAAAGCAACAATTTCACCACCATATTCCCGTACTAGAAAATGACAAACTCGTAGGCATGGTAAGCTTAATTGATTTCATGCGGGCAATTCACAACGCAACACTTGACGATGCAGAAGTTGTTTACCACACGCTTTTCGTGAAAGACATAATGACTGAAAATCCAGTTTCAATGTCGGAAAATACACCCATTAAAGAAGTCGCAGAAATGCTTTCAAAAGGGCAATTCCATTCGGTAGTAATCGCTAAAAACAACACGGTAAAAGGCATTGTTACGACAGCTGATCTCTTGCGTTTTTTTCTTTCCGAAAACTCAATTTTAAGGGAATAAACACCAAAAATAGTTGCGTTTTTTTCAATCAAACACTTCCTTTTTTAAGCGGAAATAAAAAAAATTGATAGAATTATATTGATCCGTAAATAGCCAATTTTAAAACAGTCGCCAAAAGCAGGAAATCCGTTTCTGAACAGTCACTTGCCAAACCTTTAGTAAATTAGTATCCTACTCCAGTTGTTGAACAACTTGTTGCATGAGAAATACCAAAAGCAGCTAAAAAATCTACTTGGGAACAAAAGAGTGGTGAACAATTATTTATTTTTTTAAAAAAATTTGGGCAACCTTGCCATATTTTGGACGTTTTTACAATACAACAAAAACTTTTGCAAATGACTAAACCATTTTTCACACCGTTTCTTTCTGCACTATTTATACTAACGCAATTCGTGCAATTAAATAGTAAAACAGTAATACCAACGCGCTATTTTGATCAAAATGCTGTGTAATTTAAATAAGTTCCTAAGTTGGAACTATTAAATATATGGCACAAATTGATTGTTTTTTAAAAGAAAAGGAGCAGAAAGCAATTCATGTAGAGCAGATGAAAAAAAGATCAAGCTCAATTCAACAGGGATGTTGCAATGGGTGTTATAAAAACAATACCACTTTTTAATTAAAAGAAAATAAGCTAGAAATTACCTCAATTAAACGTTATACGAAATGCAAAAAATTAAATTCATAACAATTAGCTTTGTTTTATTATTTCTGTCTAGTAATACTGGAGCACAGAATATTTATACTAATTGGTATTTTGGTCAAGTCGCCGGAATAACTTTTAATACAAACCCACCGACTGCTATTCAAGGAAGTCAAATGGATACTAGTGAGGGTTGCGCTTCGATTAGTGATGATGCAGGCAATTTATTATTTTATACCGATGGCGTAAACGTTTGGGATAGAAACCATACTGCAATGCCAAATGGATCTGGGCTCCTAGGTAGCTCTTCTTCTACACAATCAGCACTTATTGTTCCAATCCCTAACTCCAATTCGATGTATTACATTTTTACAATACAAGATTGTTTATCCACCGGCGATTTACGTTATTCCATCGTAGATATGAATCTTAACTTTGGTAATGGCGACATTGTACCCACTTCAAAAAATATTTTTCTATCCACAAATCAAACTGAAAAATTAGTAGCAGCGAGCGCAACAAACTGCGGAATATGGGTGCTCACACATCAAAGAGATAATAATAAATTTGAAGCTCGTTTGGTAACAGGCAACGGAATTAGTAATCCTATTTTTAGTGAAGCTGGTTCAATTCATGTAGATATTAATGATTTAGTTGGAGCAATGAAAGTTTCAAAAAATAATTTAAAAATTGGCTTAACAACTCGAAGTCAGATTATTGAATTACTTGACTTTAACCCAACAACAGGTTTAGTTAGCAACCCGATAGCTCTTTTTCCAAATATTGGAAATGAGGCGGGATATGGCGCATGTTTCTCTCCTGACAATTCCAAGTTTTATATTTTAGAAGTAAATATGTTAAATTTTAGTTGTGATATTTTTCAATTTGATATTTCGAGTACAAATCCTGCTACCATACTAAATTCTAAACAATATGTGGGCACTACAACTAATATTGGGGATCTTCAAATTGGACCAGATAATAAAATTTATTTTATTACTGGATGGTATTCTAATTTTTTAGGAGTTATTCCAAATCCTAATTTAGAATCACCTGCTTGCGGTTTCATTTTACAAGGAGTTAATTTGGGGGCAGCAGTCTCTACCTATTGTCTCCCAAATGAAATTAGAACTGCAGGCAGTGGTAATGAAGTTTATTTGGGAAATGATACCACAATCTGTTCGGGAAGTCTTTTATTAGATGCAGGAGCAGGAGATTATACTTATTTATGGCAAGATGGAAGTACGAATCAAACATTTAATGTCACCACAAGCGGAACTTATAATGTTATAAAGACTAACTTAAATGGTTGTGTGTCGTTTGATACAATTGAGGTATTGGTTGGTGAAATACCCGTTGTTAGTGTTTCAGATGAAGAAATTTGCAATGGTAGCAATGTTGATCTAAATGCAACTGGTGCAACAACCTATACATGGTCGCCTCCAATTGGATTAAATACTACAACTGGAGCAACAGTAAATGCCAGTCCAACAGTAACAACAACCTATACAATTATTGGTACAACTAACGGATGTTCAGACACAGCTTTGGCAGTCGTAACTGTGATTCCACTTCCAAATGCCACGATTTATGCTACTCCGAATCCTGTTTTGAGTAGTAATCCTGTAGTAACATTTAGTACGCCCAATACAGAAGGGGATTTGAGTTGGTACCACAACAATTTACTGATTTCTCAATTGAATCAATTTACTATGACTTTGCCTGAAACACCAGGTAACTTTGTGGTGCAACTTGTTGTTAAAAACAGCCTTGGTTGTGCCGATACATCCAAAATTACTGTTGTCATTCAAGAAGATATTGTTTTCTATGTTCCCAATTCCTTTACACCAGATGGCAATGCATTAAACAATGTTTTTAAACCCGTAATTACCTCAGGAATAGATGAAACCAGTTACGAATTATTGATTTATGATCGTTGGGGAGAATTGATCTACCAAACGAATACAATTACCGAAGTTTGGGATGGAACCTTTAAAGGAAAGATGAAACAAGATGGAACATACACTTGGACAATTAAGTTTAAATCAAAGTACACCAGTGAAGTATTTGAACATATTGGGAATGTTGTTTTGTTGAAATAATGAAATCGAAGTAATGGAGCACATTACCCCCAATAAACTTGAACCATTCCTATACGATTTGAAACGCCATTTTTCGAAACGAAGTTTTTTGTAAAAACACTTTAGCTTGACAAACAAACGCTTTTTCCTGCGATGAATCCCGTTGTCCAAGCAGCTTGGAAATTAAAACCGCCGGTTATGCCATCAATATCCAATAATTCGCCGGCGAAAAACATACCGGGAATTAACTTACTTTCCATGGTTTTAAAATTCACATCACTTAATGCAATTCCCCCTGCTGTAACAAATTCCTCTTTGAACGTCGTTTTTCCACTTACTTCATACCGATCGCTTAATAAAGTGTTTACTAATTTATTTCTGGTTTTATTGCCGAGATCTTTCCAGCGCATTGCTGGGTGAATGGTTGATTTTTCCAACAGAAAATTCCATAGCCTACTTGTCATTGGAAATGGATTTAAGTTACCAATCATTTTTTCTCCATGTTCTTTAATAATTTGATCCAACTGCAGGTGTAAATCTGATTCTTTTTGGTCATCCAACCAATTTACCAGTACTGCAAATTGGTAATTTTTCTCAGATAATAGTCGCGCTCCCCATGCGGATAATTGCAAAACTGCAGGACCACTCATTCCCCAGTGCGTTACCAAAAGTGGCCCTTTTCCTATTAGTTTTGTTCCTTCGACTTTTACAGTTGCTCTTTCAACAACATTTCCCATTAAATCACGGATTGGATTTGCAGGCATATTAAATGTAAACAACGAAGGTACAGGTTCAATGATTTCATGTCCCAGTTTTTCTAGCCATTCTAAACCAGATCTCTTCGGCTGACCGCCAGTTGTGATTATCACACGTTCGACTGAAAAATCAGCTTCCCGGGTAAAGAGTTTGAACATATCTTGTTTCACCTCAATCGAGGTTATAGATTGATTGTATTTTATTTCCACGCCCAAATCAAGAGATTCTTTCAATAGACAATCGATAATAGATTGAGAATCATTAGATTGTGGAAAAACGCAATTGTCTGGAAACGTTTTTAGAGGAACATTTCTCGATTCGAACCAATCTACTGTAGATTGCGCATTGAAAATTTCAAATGCCTTGCGTAAATTATTTTCTCCTCTTGGGTAAAATGCAGCTAATTTCCTATTATCGAAGCAGGCATTTGTGACATTGCAGCGACCTCCGCCAGAGATTTTTACTTTCGATAGAACTTTAGAAGATTTCTCAAAAATAATTACCCTTTTGTTTGGGAAATGTTTCTTGGCAGAAAGTGCAGCAAAAAAACCTGCTGCTCCACCACCAATGATTGCTATAGTTGCGGACGGCATCTTTTATTTTGGGGAATTATCTTCGCTCGTTTTATTTTTAGACTTTTTTTTCTTATTTATTACTGGCATTGCATCGTCTTCTTTTCCTGTATTCGCATCTCCACCAAATGTATAGGTTTCTTCTCCATGCTCATTATATCTATGTTCTTCGATAATAATTCCCTTTTTATACAAGGCATTTCTTTTCAATTTATCGCTTTGGTATCTTTCTTCGAACCAACCTTCTGGAACTCCTTTTTTATAGTTTTCCATGGTTTGAACTCCCCCTTTGTAATAGAACGTTTTGAATTCGCCATCTTTCACATCGGAGCTCCAATGTTCAAGTGTCAATAGTACGCCATCGTTGTAATAATACCTTAATTCTCCTGATTTTTTCCCTTGTTCGTAGGAAAGATCCTGCACTAATTTTCCATCAAAATTATAGGATTTGAAGGATCCATCCATTAGTCCATTTACATAATTGATTTCTTTTTCAATTTTTGATTTTGGGAAATATGTTTTTCTTACGCCATGCAGCAAGCCATTTTTATAGAATTCAAATCGGGTTGTATCGCCCTCTTTTGTGAGATAAATTTGTTTTCCGTGCAATTTTCCCATGTTGTAATTGATTTCCCAAGCAGTGAAATTTGTGCTGTCGTAGTAAAACGACCATTGTCCGGATTCAATTCCTTGAATATGATTTCTAACCACTTGTAAACAGCCAGATTTGTAATAGGTAGAATCTATGCCATTTTCTTTTCCGTTGACAAACGTAATGCGGCGTTCTAGTAAACCATTCAAGTGGCAGGTTTCGCACGTTCCAGAAAATGGCAGTCCAATTTTACCGCTCAAAATCAATTTTGAATCTTCGTCGTAGGTTAACTTTTCATTGCAATCTACTACGCCGGCTAATTTCCCGCAATCCGAGTTAACAAATCGAGTTGCTCTTTGGTTTGCCTCCTTATCGAAGCAATTTATTTTCTTTTTTACGTCTTGAATTGAAATTTCATTCGAGATTTGGCCATTTAATGAAAAAAGAATTCCAATAGCAAGGACAATTAATCCAATTTTTTTCATGCTCGTTTATTTTATTCGATTAAAACTCAAAATTGTAAGAAAAATTATACTCTGCTAATTTTAGCGAAAGCTTCGCGCATCTCCTTTGGAACAGGAATCGTTTCATTCTTAGTGGCATCAAAACAAACCTGAATAGATCTACCTTTTGCATATAATTCACCGCCAACTTTCAATTCATATTCCAGCGTAAAACTTTTTGTTCCCATCGCTTCAAGAAAAACAGTTATTTCTGGTTCGTGCTGCATTAATACAGATTGTAGGTATTCAATTTCATTTTTAACCAACACAAAACCTAATCTTCGCCAATCCCAATCTTCCCCTACTAGCTGTTTAAAATAATAGATGCGCGCCATTTCAAAATAACTGAAATAGATGTTGTTGTTAACGTGGCCTAGAATATCTAAATCAGAAAATCGGACTTGAATTTTTGCTGGTTGTATCATTTTACATCTAATTTTTCAAATTCCGAGTTATTACTAATAAATTCAGGAACAATTTGTTTCATCTTCGCAACAATTTCAGTGTTTTTCTGTCCTTCAAAAAGTTGGATTAACTTACTAATTTCTTCAATTTTCCCTTCATTTTCCTGGCGAATTGTCGCTTTCAAAATCTGTGGATGGTGCGTCGGAATGGTACTCTCTTCTTTCGCTAAAAGCTCTTCAAATAATTTTTCTCCAGGTCGCAAACCGGTTACTTTTATTTGAATATCTTTTCCAACTTCCAAACCGCTCAATTGAATCATTTTCTTTGCAAGATCTATTATTTTAACGGATTCTCCCATATCGAAAACAAATATTTCACCACCTTCTCCCATTATTCCAGCTTCCAAAACCAATTGACAAGCCTCTGGAATCGTCATGAAAAAACGCGTAACTCGCTCGTCCGTTACTGTAATCGGTCCGCCCTGCTCTATTTGACGCTGAAATAGCGGAATTACAGATCCGTTAGAACCTAAAACGTTCCCGAAGCGAGTAGTTACAAATTTTGTTCTTCCGTGAGAATTTGCAGCTTGTGCATAAATTTCTGCAATTCTTTTGGAGGCGCCCATAACATTTGTTGGATTCACTGCTTTATCCGTAGAAACCATTACAAATTTTTGAACGTTAAATTTTTGTGCCAAATCAACCAAATTTTTAGTTCCTTTAACATTTGTCAGTACCGCTTCAGAAGGATTGCTTTCCATTAAAGGCACGTGTTTATATGCAGCGGCATGAAAAACGTAATTCGGCTGAAAAAAATCAAAAATGCGTTCCATCCTTTCCATACTTCGAATATCGCCTATCACCACTTCAAAATGAAGAGACGGAAAAGTGTGTAGCAATTCATTTTGAAAATCGTAAAGCGGCGATTCTGCCTGATCCAACAAAATTATTTTTTTTGGTTGGTAATTTGCCAATTGTCGCACCATTCCGCTTCCGATAGAACCAGCAGCACCAGTTACAAGAATCGTTTTTCCTTTTAATTCTGCCGCAATCTTATTTTCATCTAAAATAATCGGGGTTCGACCAAGAAGGTCTTCGATGTTTATTTTTGCAATTTGTTTCGTAGAAAATTCACCGTTAATCCAACTTTTAGGACTTGGAACTTTTTGCATTTTCACATGCAGCGACAGACACGTATCAACCACTTTTTTGCGATTAATTTCATCCGGATTTTGAATAGCAATAATAACAGTAGTAATTCCTTCAGATTGAAGTAATTCCTCCAATTTAGAAGAATGAAAAATCGCTACACCTTCCAAACGTGTTCCCGCCATTTTTTTATTGTCATCCAAAAATCCAATTATTTGGTAGGATATTCGTGCATCTTTCTCAATTGTTCGCTTGGTAATTAAACCGGAAATTCCTGCACCATAAATTAAAACTCTTTCTTCGATTTGATTGGTTTTTATCGACTCTAGATAAAAGAGTTTGATTAAAAAACGAGAACCCAACATTAAAAGAATACACACCAAAAATTCCATTATAAGCACTGACATCGGAAATAAAAAGAAGCCATCAATGAAATAATAACGAATCAAACCAAGTCCAAAATAAAAAAATGAACTCACAAAAACGGCTAAAACTACACGGCGAATATCTTCTGTAGAGGTATATCTAACTAAGCCTTTGTGGATTTTAAAACTATAAAACACGATAAGTTTTACACCAAAAAATAGAGCGATTGACTTGGAAAGAATCTGCCATTCCGATTGAATCAATGCGCGGTCTGCCTTTAAATCGAAACGGATCAAATACGCAAAACACAAAGCAGTAGCCGCTAAAATAAGATCAATCAGAATAATCACCCATCTGGGGGTATTAGCTTTTAATCTAAACATACACAAAAGTAAGAAAATGCAGGCAAACTCAAATAAAAAGTACGTAATTTACATATTTATCTGAAATGTTTTTGACTGAAAAAAATGGGATATTACTATTATTTTTTTCCTTTAAGGAGATTTTTTATAGATTTCAGTACATTGAACCAAATTGGTGCATGATTCCATTCGTAGTAGCTGTACATTCTATCCACACCGCCAAGATTTAGATTAAACCGTTTCACACCCTCGACACGAGAACCACCAAAATCGACTATTTTCTGTTCGTTTCTCGTGTTTTCGATGAAGAATTTCATCGCCCCATACATCGCTCCGTTCTTTTTTGATTCTTTCGTAAAAGCGCCTTTTAAATAGAGAACTGATTCGTTAAAATCGACTAAAAAAAGTCCTCCGACAATTTCCCCATTTTCAGTGACAGCGAGTGTTTTTAGAAGTCCTTCTTTTTTTAATTCTGCAAGTAAAACGCCTAAACTATCTAGCGCTTTAGCATCCAAACTCGCCACTTTCGCAGGTAATTCTTTTCGTATAATTTCCAGAATAGTTTTTTCTTCCTGCAAATACTCCAATTTTAAATTTGCTTTATCAAATTTTGAAAACATTCTATTGGCCTGCGAATTATAAACGACATCCGGTTTCAATGGAATGACCTGACAAACGAATTGATCCGAAGAATTGGAATCTGAAGCAGATAAAATTGAGAAAAAACCTTGAGGAAAATGTACTTTCAAGCACGTTGTAACCTCTGAAAAATCAGATTTTTGTGCACCAAACCATTCCAGATAAGTGATAAATTTGGGTGTATAGCAAATTTTCACGCCTAATCGAACGGTGAACGGAACTGCAATTCCTTTGGAATATTTTTCATCAACAAAAACGCACCAATTTTCAGCAACAGCATCCAAATAGGAACTCAATGAGAATACTGCAGCACCCGATTTCGAGCGAACTAGAGCATCCCATTTTTCCAAATCGATTTCGTTCCTGTAAATTAATTTCACGTTCTAATTTTAAGCAAAAAAGCACTTTTAGGCAAATATAACGCTACTTTCCCGGATAAATTGAAAGATTGGCGTAAATGCATCCTCTAAAAAGGTTGTCAGATTATATTTCCAATGAATCTTAATAGATTTCTCGAAAGTTTTCCATAGCTGCAAAAAGGATTGGATTGGTGTACAGAGAATTTACCTACTTTTAAAGAAACTTCCAATCGGTAAAATTTGAATAAATCTAAAATACATTTCTATGGCTGGGTGACATTGTTATTGATGCCGCTTCCTGCCTATTTTGCACTTTATTATTTCAAAGGAGCGGATATATATACTTTTTTTCAGGTAGCAAATTTCAAAACAATACCAGTACTCTACGGATTGGAATTTGGAATAGTTTATGCTTTTTTGGCGCTGCTTCTATTGCAAGCGCCGGTTTTTAAAACGATTCCATTACCAATCGACAAACTTGTTAAAGACTTAAATTTAAATTGGTTAGACGCTATTTTCTTATCTTTTTGCGCGGGAGTTGGTGAAGAATTATTGTTTCGTTCGGGAATTCAAACATTTCTTGGTGTTTGGGTAACCTCCTTTTTATTCGTTGCTGTTCATGGTTATTTCAGTTTAAAAAAAATCAAAAAGTCTTTATATGGATTGTTAGTTTTGCCTTTTATTCTTGTTATTTCTTTCGGATTTGAACATTTTGGACTGTGGTTTAGTATTTCGGCCCATTTTGCTTACGACCTTGTTTTATTTTTAGTTTTAATTCAAAGCGAAGATTAAACTTTTTTAGATACTATTAGTGCTGGATAATTTGCAATCGATTGGTTTGTTTTACGGCTAGACAACTTGGAATCACCGTTTGAAAATCTATTTCTAAAATTTCTAGCATCCGCAGATCGCAAAACGATTCAGGAATAGCTACCAGTTGACCCGATCCTGCCATATAAATTTCTTTTAAACCAACTATTTTTCCAATACTTTCTGGTATTTCCTTCAAGTTATTTCGGTTTAAATACAAAAACTTCAGTTGTTTACATTCTCCTAATGTTTCGGGTAAATTATCCAACCAGTTAAATTTCACTTGCAGCATTTCTAATTTTTGCAGCTGGCCAATTTCCATTGGTAATTCGCGCAATGCATTTTGATTTAAAATTAACTGTTCCAAGTTTTTCAACTGGCCTAATTCTAAAGGTAATTCTATAATCTCATTGTATTGAACAGATAGAATTTTCAAATTTTCAAGTTGCCCAATTTCCTTTGGTAAGGATGTTAAATTATTCTTGCCAATATATAATTCTTCTAAACTTTTTAGCTCACCAATGCGATAGGAAATAGAATCTAATTGATTTCCATAAAGGTGTAAAATTCTTATCTCTTTCCTGTCAAACAATTCGGGAGGAATTTCCGTTAACTTTTGGCGGTTTAAATTGACTATATCGTCCTTAACGACCAATAAATTTAATTCCCTACAACTAGAAGCACAGAATGAAAAAAGTACTAGAAAACTAATAAATCGAAGAGACATTCAAAAAAATTAATGAAAAAATAGGTTAAAAATTTTAAAGATGCTAAAAAAAAGACTGATTTATCTTACTTTAGCAACTCATATTGAACAATGACGTCTAAACTAAAAGAACTAAAAAATAAAAATTAAGCGTATGAAAATGTTAAATGTATTATTGGTTGGAATTGCATTATGTGCAGGGATTACTGCTGCTTCGGCGCAAGAAAAAAACAAAAAAACACCGGAACAACGTGCAGAATTGCACACAGAGAAATTAACCAAAGTTTTGGGTTTAAATGCCGATCAACGGACTAAAATTGCAGAATTCAATCTTGGAATAGCGCTAAAGAACGAATCTATTCGTACGAATCCAAATATGCCACAAGAAACTAAAATCAGTTCTTTGAAATCAAACAATGAGGCAAGGAAAATGATGATTAAAACGGTTCTAACCCAGGAGCAAATTGTGAAATTTGAAGAACTAGAAGCTAAAAAAGAGGCAAATAAAGCGGAGAAAAAAGAAGCTAAATCTTCGAAAGAGCCAGTGTTAGAAGAATTGTAAATAAATTCTGTTTTAAAAATGGTTAAGTACTTTGCAGTAATTAGTGTTTTTTTCATTTTATCGTGCGCCAAAAAGACCGATTGTGTTGATGGTGGTTTGAATATTTCATTTATCAATTTATTGGAGGGTCAATCGGATACTTTACTTATAAAATCCTATAAAAAAGGCACTAATTTATCCGAAATTGTTAGTGAAAAAACGTATGTTTTGGAATCGAGTATGGATTCAATAAATGGCGTTATCAACGGTCGATTAAATTTATCCGGCAATTCAACTTCTTTCCTTAGCATGGAAACAAACAACTCTGGTTTTTTGAGTTCCGTTTTCGATTACCGTTTGGTTTTGAATGGAGAAGAATTTTTTATCAGCAGCATTACAACGCTTAAGAAAACTAAAAAATGTGGTGGAATTCTATCTATGGAGTGTCCAACTTGCTATAATCCTGTAATTTCTTTTGTTCAAGACAGCATAAAATATGAGGTATTACCCAATTCCTTGCATGTGGTGAATGAATGAAATCGTAGAAAAATTCCCTACTTCCGTATATTCGAGGTAAAATATTCGAGTAAACGATTAGTATTCTGTAGAACTTAAAAAAAGGATCACACTATT
>CANJSS010000043.1 GCA_947476955.1 Flavobacteriales bacterium | reverse complement strand
CAATCGGTTGAATTTCAATGCCAATTTCAAATTTTCCATGGATCGGCTTTCTTTTGCGGGTAGAATTCGCTACCAATATGCCTTTGGCGGTTTTGGTTCTTCGGCATACAATGTTGAATTTGATCAAGCCTTTCGTTTTAAACCTGAATTTAGCTATGATATTGACAATAGTTTTATAACCCCAGTTGCCAGTGTTGAATTTTTTTACGACCCGAATTATGGCCCTTATGGCCAACGATTCACAAAATATCGTGCGTTTATTGGGGCAGAATTCGAGTTAGACGGACCACATGAGTTTTCTGTAGGTTATTTGTTAGACCAAAAAATTCAGGTGCCAAACACAGCAACAAGACACGTGTTGAATATTTCCTATTCTTATAATCTTGCATACAAGCCTGGGAAAAACAAAAAATAATTCTGGATTACTGCTTCGTGTTTTTTACTTCTTGAACAAGCAAACTAACATCTAGTATTTCATCAATACTGGAATTTGTAATGCCCTGTTCCAGTGTAAAAATATATTTTCCCTTTAATGGCATTTTACGTCTTTTAAAATAAAGCGCATTTTCCACAATTGTACCTGTCTTTTTCCCAATCCAAGACCCGTCCGGCTGTGCAATTTTCACCTCGAAAGGTTCCCTTGCTTTCTGTCCGTCTGGTGTTTTTGTATTCCAATACATCCACAAATTACTGTATTTATAATCGGTTGTTGTGCGTATAGTCAACACAAAATCGTATTCCTTGCTGGTGTCTTTTATAGCAACAGTGAAGATTGGTTTTACGTTCTGCTTCCATTGATTTTTTGAGAAAGCATATGACTTTTCATAGGCCGGTGGATTCTCACACGAATTAAAAACGAGAGAAAACAATAGAATAAAAATAAAATTACTCTTTCGTTTCATTGGAATTAGAATTAGGCGTTTCTTTCCCCTTGTAGTTTGGACGTTTATTTCTTCTTTTATTCCCTAGGTTTTGCCCTGCAGCTGCAGCTGCAGAATTGTTTGTTCCTTCTCTTGGTGCAACTACTTTTTGCTCGTCCGAAGGGTTTTGAGCAGGATTTTGCCGCTCTCTATTTGAATTGTCTATTGGCCGATTTGAATTAGCGGGTTTTTTCTTTTTCTTCTTGTTTTTAAATGTGTGTTCAAAACGATTTAAACTGTCTTGCCCAACAACATTCGAATAATCTGGTTCTTTAACCACCTCGTGAACATACTCGTTCAGTTCTTTTGGTTTTATGTTATCGCGATTCATTATAACAACTTCTCGCACACGATCTGGTGTCAACGCAATTAAACCACTAGCTGAATTTCCTTCGTAAGCATACCACATTTGTTTTTTAAACACATCTGTTTTTACGTGGTAGGCGTTTCCAATTTCTGTTTGAAGACGAATATCGGATTTAGGAAATGCTTTAAAAGCATCCATGTACATGTCTAGCTCGTAGTTTAGGCAGCACTTTAATTTACCGCATTGTCCAGCAAGTTTTTGTGGATTCAGGGATAATTGCTGGTAACGAGCAGCAGAAGTAGACACGGAACGGAAATCTGTTAACCATGTTGAACAGCACAATTCTCTTCCGCACGAACCAATTCCACCAAGTCTAGATGCTTCTTGGCGCGAACCAATTTGACGCATTTCCACTCGAATTTTGAACTGATCGGCCATATCTTTTATCAGTTGGCGGAAATCAACTCGACCCTCTGCGGTATAATAAAATGTAGCTTTAGATAAATCGCCTTGGTATTCTACATCTGAAATTTTCATTTCCAAATTAAGATTCACCGCCAAAGTTCTCGATTTATACATCACCTCTTTTTCCAGCGAACGCGCTTGCGCCCACTTGTCAATGTCGTCTTGAGAAGCAATTCTAACTAATTTTTTAGCCTCCATAGGTTTAAACCCGGCAGCTTTCTTTTTAACTTGTATTCTGGCTAGTTCTCCTATGACTGAAATAACGCCGATATCGTATCCAGGACTCGTCTCAACAACAACTACATCCCCAACTTGAACACTCAATCCTTTTGCGTTTCGATAGAAACTTTTTCGACTATTTTTAAATCGTACTTCAACTATATCGTAGATGGATTGACCGTTTGGTAAAGCTATATTTGCCAACCAGTCGTACACCTCAAGTTTGTCACAACCGCCAGAACTACAGGTTCCATTATTCTTACATCCTCGTGGAGTTCCACCTCCACTACTGCAATTTGAACAACCCATAATTCTTTTTTTTATTTATGTAAAAATAAGAAATAAATCAGAGTTTGTTGGTGTATATTGAAAATAGAGTTTTACACTAAGCAAAGTGAATATAACGCATCACTTTAAAGCAGAGATTGGTAAAAAGTATTTTAGCACTGGCATTTCGTTCAATATGGTAGTTTGCGTCGTCAAACGTTTCCATAAAATCCTGGATGTTTTTACCGGTAATAAACTTAGCAAATTTGCCTAAAAAATCTTCTTCTTCGCTTGAAACGCGCGTCAGTTGTCCGCCGGTATAGTTTCTCAGTAAACTTTGTCGGAACATGTGCAAACCATACTGTAAAAAAATCTTCTGACGATCTTTGCTAGAAGCCGCAACCTCTTCTGCCCAATCCAACATTGGAAGCACATCTTTTTTATAACAAACCCGCATTAATTGGATGAAAAGTTCGCGGTTATGGTCTTGTTCTTCGTGCGAGCCAATCATTTCAAGCGCAAGTAACGCGCTTCCTTCTGAGCGCGCTACAATACTTTCTAAATCAGATCCTTGAATCGCAAAATTATTTCCTAAATAATCGTTTAAATCCTCGGAATTTATGCGTGGGATCTTTACTATTTGTGTGCGCGAAACAATGGTTGGAAGCAAAAGATCTTGTTTTTCACACAATAGAATAAACAGTGTTTTCTGCGGTGGCTCCTCTAAAATCTTTAATAATTTATTAGCACAAACGGTATTCATTTCTTCCGCCATCCAAATAATCATGACCTTATAGCCGCCTTCGTAGGATTTAAGTGTCAGTTTTTTAATAATATCTTGACTTTCTTCGGTTCCAATCATTGGCTTCCGCTCTTTTTCGTCAATTCTACGAAGCCATTCGATTTGATCAAAATACGGCTGTTCTTTTATTTGATCTCTCCAATGGTGAATAGCGCCATCTGATTTTTTATGCGCAACAAGAACTACTGGAAAGGAAAAATGAATATCAGGATGCTGCAGAGTAGCGATTCTCCGACAAGACGCACAATCTCCGCAGCTATCTTTACTATTCTTGTTTTCGCAAAACAAATATTGAACAAATGCCATTGCAAGCGGTAACCCACCATAACCGGCGTTACCTAAAAAGAGTTGAGCGTGGCTTATTTTATTGTTATCAACTTCGTGAATAAACTGTTTTTTAAGTCCCTCTTGTCCGATTACATCTTTGAATTGCATGTTATAAAATTAGCTTATTTTTTTTTAATTCTTTTTTATAAATCCCACTATTTTCGTTAATAATACGCGCTTCAATAATCTATTACTTGGTATTCTTTAATTACCTTCGCGACGCACATGTTTACAAAATATAAATACCACACGCTGCTGCATCTCATTATTTTTATGTGGGGATTTACGGGTATTTTAGGTGTTTTAATAGATTTAGATGCATTTTATATCGTTTGGCACCGGGTTTTAATCGCTTTTTTAGCATTGGGAATTGCATTGGTTTTTATGAAAAAATCGGTTAAGATTGCTTCTAAAAAAGAACTGCTTAAAATTTTCGGTGTTGGCGTTATTGTTGCCTTGCATTGGATGACTTTTTATACATCCATTCAACTGTCCACTGCTTCTCTGGGAATTCTTTGTTTGTCTACAACAACGTTGCACGTTACATGGTTAGAACCTTTGTTCATGAAACGAAAATTCTCCAAACTTGAATTCTTTTTTGGTTTAATTGTCATTTATGGTATCTACTTCGTGTCACAGGACTTTAATCCTAAGGATTACGAGGCACTCGCTTATGGTTTGTGTTCAGCGCTTTTCGCGGCTCTGTTTTCCGTTTTTAACGCGCGACTTGCCCAAGATTCCCCATCCTATAAAATCACCTTTTACGAAATGATTGCTGCGCTCGTTTTTTTGACTGTGGTATTGGTTGTGCAAGGAAATTTTACCGCTGAATTATTTATAATGGAGGTTAGTGATTTTCTTTGGTTGTTGTTTTTAGGAATATTATGCACTTCCTTCGCTTTTCTTGCAACAATTGAGGTAGTTAAACGATTGGGGGCTTTTACTGTTTCATTGAGTATAAATTTAGAACCTGTTTACACTATTTTACTGGCAATTTTCATACTCAAGGAAAACAAAGTTCTTGGGTCGCAGTTCTATGTTGGCGCTGCCATCATTGTTATGGTGGTAATTGCGAATGCAATTTTAAAATACTACCAAAAAGCAAATGAGAGAAAAAAGCAACTTAAAGTAGGCCTTGATTAGACAAGAAGCTTAACCACAATGCACTTTGTTGCTCATTCATTACCCGAGGGAATTTATTTTGGGAGCCAGCCTTACCAATGGTTTCCATAAAATTATAAAAGGTTTCTACGGGCAGAGCCTTTAAAATCGGTGGTTGCAAACTTACTTTTCGAACACCATTGTAATCATCATTCAAATCGCGAAGCTCTTTATCTATTAAATTAATAATCTTCTCTGTATCGAGCTTTTCATTTACACCAATAAACCAGGAATGACGTTGTTCCTCTATTTGCGGAAAAAGGCTAAATTCTGTAATCTCAATTCCTTGTTGCTCGCTAATGTTATGAATTGCAGTATTAATATTGTCCAAAGACAAGTGTTCGCCACACAAACTAAGAAATTGTTTTATGCGACCAGTAATTTTTAAAAGTCGATCCTCCACATTAATGAACCGAACAAGATCTCCAATCATATAGCGCCACAATCCTGCATTCGTGGAAATTACAATTGCATAATCTACCCCTTCTGTTACTTGGCTCAATGAAAACGCAAGGTTTTTATCTTTCACGTTTCCATTTTCATCGAAAAATTCACTGTTAAAAGGAATAAATTCATAAAAAATACCGGAATTCAATAAAAGTTCTATTCCCTCCTGATCCGAAGAAGGTTGGTAACCAAAATACCCCTCACTGGCAAGATAGGTGTCTAAAAGATGTATTTTTTTCGAAACCAATTTTTCTAATCTTGGAATATACGGCTGAATAAAAACTCCACCGTGAACGTAAACTTCTAAATTTGGCCAAATATCGTGAATTGAATTTAGCTTATACTCTTTCACAATTCTTTCCATCAATAAAATACACCAACTTGGAACCCCGGCAATTATACCAATATTCCAGCTTGGCGCCTTTTCTACCATTTTATCCAATTTCTTGTTCCAATCTTTTATTCCTGAAATTTTATTTCCAGGCTTCGTAAAGGGATTAAAAATAAAGGAAGTGTGTTTTTTAAGAATCCCACTTAGGTCGCCTTCAATATGTGTTTCCTTTCTAGTTAACTTAGTGGAACCGCCAACCGCCAATAAACTTGCGCTGTAAAATGTCTCTGGTAAATCCAACTCATGGAGTGAAGAGATTTGCCGTAAAGATGCTTTTTGAAAAGAACGAATTGTTTCTTCCGTTACCGGAATGCGTTTACTTGGTGATCCTGTTGTGCCGGATGATAACGCGTAATGTTTGATTCGGCCTGGCCATGTGTGGTCTTTTGTTCCTTCGATGGATTGTTTTAACCATTTATCGTAAAACTCATCATAATCGGTTATTGGAACATTATTTTGAAAGGAGTCGACGAGTTCATCTTGTTGTATTATATCTTGAAAGTCGTGGTGCTTACCAAAATCAGTTCCTTTTGCCGTGAACACTAATTTTTCCAATGTTTTCAACTGGTTTATATACTCTTTTCCTTTATTGAAATTTCTTTTGTAGGTAATTTCAGTTGTTTTCTTAAGTAATTTTCCAATAATTGGCATAAACTTAGTTTAAAGTGCAAATATAAAATAAATCTTATCTATAAAAACCACTTTGCTTGCACCTCTTAAATTTTGTTTTAATTCTACAGGCGACAAAAAAGTAATCGAATGCATAGAAAAAGCGATTATATAAAAAGATTTCCCTTTTTAAAGTCAAGAAAAATCTTTATTATTACATTTGCATAGGAAAATTAACGCTAGAAATACTCCTCATGAATAGAAAAACCTTTATTGTGCCCCACGATTTCACGCCGGTTGCAAATATTGCCCTACAACACGCTGTTGCGACAGCAAAACCTTTAGATGCAAAGGTGTATGTTTTACATGTTGTTGCAAAAGAAAAAAACATTGATGAGGCGGAAGAAAAATTAAAATCCATTTTAAATTCTTTTAATGCAGATGGCGTTGAACTGATTCCATATGTTCGAATTGGCAGTATTTACGAAGAAATTGGTGATTTTGCTGCAGAATTACATGCAGAACTTATATTTATGGGAACACACGGGGCGCACGGCTGGCAGCACCTAACAGGAAGCAACGCGCTAAAGGTTATAACAAGCTCAAGCGTTCCGTTTATAGTTGTGCAAGAAAAAGGAATTAAAGAAACTGGGTACGATGATATTGTTGTGCCAATGGATCTTCACAAAGAAACAAAGCAAAAACTTGCAATCGTTGCTAATTTGGCTGCTTACTTCAAATCCCGTGTTCATGTGATTACACCGGATGAAACGGATGAGTTTTTAAAACACCAAGTTCAAGCCAATATTCAATTTGCGAACAGGTTTTTCTCTGAAAGAGGAATTGAAATCACAACAACGGTCGCGCCAAGCAGCGGCTTCGATAAAGAAGTTGTGAAACACGCTGTGAATATTGATGCGGATTTAATTGCAATAATGAATTTGAATAAAAGTAATTTTTTAGGTTCCATTACAGCGAATTACGAGCAATATATCATTACGAACGATGCAAAAATACCTGCCTTGGTTGTAAATCCGATAGATTTAAACCCATACGGACAAAGCGTGTTGTTCAGTTAATCTGTAACGGTTAAAACGATTTAGAACCTGGAGTTTTCTCCGGGTTTTTTTATGGAATAATTTCTTTGAAAGGAGGAGTTTAAATCAATCTTCATACTTATTTGCCTCTAAGCGCCGCATAACTTCCTCTAAGTTTTTCAATTTCTTTTCTTTTCTGGTTTTAATTGCCGTATCTGTAAAGTATACATGGTCATTTAAAAATTGAACTTGTATCTCGTCCCACTTTCTATCGCTATCAATCTTTCCATTTTCCTTGAGTTCTTTTCGCAGACGATCGGCAATTTCATGAAAATCATCTCTTCCCAAGTAGTCCAAATCCGCATCGCAAATTATTTCTTCTAGCTTGTTTTTGGGTTGATGTGGAATTTGTGTGACAAATATCAGCTCTTTTATGATTTGTATATGCTCTTCGGTGTAACCGTATTTTGGGAGGATTTCAGCTGCCAAACGGGCCCCTATTGGCTCATTCTTTTCATATTTTTCAATAAATCCAGCGTCGTGATACGTAGCCGCGGACTTTAATAAAAACAATCCTTCATCTGTAACACCTTCTATTAGTGCTAATCTTTCAACCGCTTTTACAACGTCTTTCGTGTGTTGAATACTGTGGTAATACAAATTTTCAGACAGGCCTTTTTCAAGAATCTTGATAATATGGCGTTCTGCTTTGTAATAGTTTATTGCGCTGTAATGGTGAAGGTTCACAATTTCTTGAAAACGTGCATTTGGAAAAACACCCTCCCCATTTTTGGATAGTTCTGGTTTTATTCGTTCCACCGTATACATGTCCAAAATACCTCGGCTTTTTGTTTGCGCCTTTCCCCTGAAAACACATTCAAAATAAGGCTCTATTAACTTAAATGTGCCTCCTGTAATTGTAACTTTTCCTGGCTCACCAAGCATTTCCATGCGCTGAGCGTGATTAACCGTTGCCCCCCAAACATCGAATGCCAAGCGCTCGCTTCCAATCACACCCGCGGTAACTTCGCCGGTATTAATTCCAAGGCGCAGCTCCCAATAATCTTGATTACTTATTAATGCTTCATTTTTTAGTTTTCGCATGTAATCCTGAATCTGCAACGCCGCCAAACAGGTGTCAATAGGGTTGGTTTTATTACGAACAGGAACACCCCCAGCACACATGTATGCGTCCCCTATTGTTTTTATTTTTTCAAGGTTGTTGTTAACAATAATCTCATCAAATTTTCGGAAATAAATGTCCAATTTTCGCACAAGATCTGTTGGATTCATGCGCTCTGCGATTTTTGTAAAACCGACAAAATCTGTAAACAATACCGAAACAGTTTTATAGGCCCTTGCGCTAACGGTGCCCGTTTTCTTTAATTCTTCAGCGGTTGACTCGGGAATAACATTGCGCAATAATTTTTCTGTCTTATCTTTTTCAATTTGGAGTAGCCGTTGTTGTTCTACTACTTTATTTTTTTCTTCTTCCAGCTGCTTTCTTTGGTTTTCAATTTTTACGTTTTGGCCTCGTATTTCTTTTGTGCGTTTTGCGATTTTCATTTCTAGTCGCACCTGTTCTCTTCTCTCAAAATTTATTCTTTTATGAATTAAAAAACGAATTAATAAAACCAAAATAGCAGCAACAGACACCCAAAACCACCATGTTGCCCAAAAAGGAGAATTAATATGAATTGTTAAAACAGCAGCAACAAGTCCCCAGCTTCCGTCTCCAATTCGTGCGTAAATAGCTAACTTATATGTTCCTGGAGAAAGGGAATTAAAGTGTAATTCATTCGTGCTACCAATCATTATTTCACCTTCGTCAGAACCTTCCAGTTTATATTTATAGTTTACCAATTCTGGATTACTTAGATCGGAAGGTTGAAATCGAAGGGTGAAACTGCGTTGGCGATAGGATAAATCAATGTAATCCGTTTCGGATATCGGCTTTAATAGTGGGGAGCCTTTTTCATTTGGTTTTAGCCAACCTTTATCCAATTTAAAGCGTGTAATGGTTACTTCTACATCTGGTTTTGACAAGTATAATTTCTCTGGATGAAAATAGTTGAACCCATAAATTCCTCCAAAAAATAATTCTCCGGTTTTCGAAACCATAAAAGCACCGGAATTAAATTCATTGCTCATCAAGCCATCTTTTTCGGAATAATTCGTTGATGCACCTGTTTTTGGGTTGTATCTGCAAATCCCCTTGTTTGTGCTCAACCACAGATTACCATCTTTTCCTTTAAGAACACTGTAAACAACATTGTTTGGCAATCCGTTTTTCGAAGTAAATAATTCAACTTTTTGTGTCGTCTCATCCCAATGAATTAAACCAGATCCAAATGTTCCAAACCAAAATTCTTTTTTCCCGGTTTTACAAATAGAAGTTATATAATCTTTTGATTTTGAGAGTAAAATAGAATTAAAACGGTACGGCACAATTTTAATAACCGATTTTTTATCCGATAAAACGCTCAGTTCTCCAGTGCTTGTAGCAAACCATATTTTACCTTTTTTATCTTTGTAAACCAAACGGCAAACCCCAGGCGTAATTGTGTTTTTCTTGTTTTTTGAATCGTGTTCAAAAGGTGTTATTTTCTTTTTTTTTAGGTCAATCAATAAAACGCCACTTTTTGTTCCCACAAAATACTTCTCCTCTTTCCAGTAAACAATAGAATATGTTTTAAGGTGTTTTGTAGCCTCTTGCTTGCTTAAAACATCAATTTTTTTAAATGTGTATTTTTTGTTTTTGGAAACGTCCAGCTCAAATAAACCGTCCAAACAACCCACCAATAGTTTGTTCTCACTAAGAACAAATAACGACAAAACTGCCGTTTCTGTTCCTTCTCCTGTTATGGATTGGGAATTGTCTCGGTAAAACTGTTCGAATTTTGCTGTCGCTCTATTGTATCTCGAAACACCTATATCTGTTCCTATATAAACAAACTTAGCGGCTGCGTCTTCAGTAAAACACCAGACGTTGGGTGTTGGAATTCCACGTTCCATATTTCCGCTTGGGCCAACACCAAAAAAACCTTGGTTGTTGGGTTCAAAACTTGCTAAACCTCTTTCTGTTCCAATCCAAAACGTCCCAGATTTGTCGTGAAAAAGTAAGTTAATATCGTTAAACAATAACGCTCGTTTTTGAAAAATGTCTTCCGTACTATTGAAAATACTTCCGTCCTCTGAAATTGTAAATAAACCCTTATTCGTGGTTCCTATAAACCATTTATTTTTATCTGATAAATAGACGTCGGAAACCCCCATAAAACCATATTCTTCTTCCAGTTTCTGGAATTTTGGTGCGGATTTTTTTGTTAAAAGAGAATACTCGTAAACCCCTTGATTTGTGCCTAAAATAATTTTATTGTCTTCACATTGAACAATTTTTTGAACAATAACAGGGTTTGGGCTTTTGCTTTTTAAGGAAATACTAGTTGTTGTCGCTCTTAGGTTGTTCACAATAAACAAACCTTTATCATCTGTGTTTATGAGTAATTCCCCTGTCTTTGACATAAAAACAGCTTGAACATGTTTTGAGGGAATAAAAAAGGATGGTTTTTGAAACTTTTTTGTGTTCGTATTAAAGCGCAACAAACCGTTGTCGCTTGTTCCTACCCATATTTTCTGATCAACACCTAAACAAATACTTGTTATTGGAAGCGTGCTTGCCAAACCAAAGGTGAAGGTTGTGAATTTTTCAGTATACGGATCAAACAATGTTAACCCGTTAGTTGTGCCAAACCACAATTTTCCATCCGCTGTTTTAAGCGAGCAGGTGATATATTGGCTTTCTATTCCCTTTGTATTGTCAGAAGTAAAAACTTCAAACATTTTTCCATCAAAGCGATTTAATCCGTCCTGTGTGCCAATCCACAAGGCGTTTTTGTCGTCTTGTAAAATAGTGGTGACGGAGCTTTGGGAAAGGCCTTCGCTGATTGTGTAATTTCTAAATCGGTATGCTGTTTGGGTAAATATAAAATTCACCACACACAGCAACATTAATAATAAAATTGTTTTTTTCATTAGAACATTAACACAGACCTTTGGGTCTTTGTTTAATTAGTGTAATTCACTAGCCGTTAGCGCCCGATTCTTTTGATGGCGACGTTTGTATGGTAGAATTTTCTAAGTCTCTATCAAACATATACATTCCTCCTTTATCTCCTCCAATTAATTTTAATTTATCCAATACCATTCTCGCCAACGCCTCCTCCTCCAGCTGCTCAGAAACATACCATTGAACAAAATTGTGGGTTGTATAGTCTTTTTCTTGTAAACAAATGTCTACCAGATTATTAATACTCTCTGTTACCATTATTTCGTGTTGCAACAGAAGCTCAAAAACATTCACAAGGTCTTTGAATTCAACTGGTGGTTTTTCAACTGGCGGAACAATTGCTTTTCCACCGCGTTCATTTACGAATTTAACCAGTTTTAGCATGTGAAAACGCTCCTCGTCAGAATGGCTATACATAAATTTTGCCGTACCATTCAATCCATTGTTCTCTGACCAAGAGGCCATTGCCAAATAAAATTGTGAGGAGGATGCTTCTTTTTGGATCTGATCGTTTAAGGCTGCTTCAACGCGTGTATTCATATCGTGTTTTTTACAAAGTTATAAATCTTGCTTATTATAATTTAAATATACGTTAAGTTTATGGAAAAGCCCTTTTTTAATCACCAATAAACTTATCTTCGGTAAAATACTATTAACTTCGTTACATGTCAAAAAAAATATCAAATAAACCGAACAAAATGAAGGCTACCCTTACCCATGTGGTAAGAAAGGTGTTTGAAAAAAATCAAGACAGTATATTGAGCCATAAACAAGTTTGCGTTTTAATTGATGTAAGAGAAAATGCGCTTAGAAACCTTGTTTATGAAATTCTGGAGGAGCTAAGTAAAGATGGAAAAATAAAACGAACGGCACACGCGGTTTATACCTCTGGAATAAAAGAAGATGTTTACGAAGGTTTTATAGAGTTGACTGCGCGTGGGGCTGGTTTTGTTGTAACAGACGATGAACAAGAAGATATTTATGTTGCGCCACCAAATACAGGACAATCTCTTAATGGCGACCGCGTAAAAGTGCGTGTTTTTAAAAGGGGGAAAACACGAATGGAGGGTGAAATTATTGCTGTTTTATCGAGAGAACGCACCCAGTTTGTTGGAACAATTGAAACACATGAAAAATTTGCGTTTTTAGTACCTGATAATTTAAAATCCGGAACAGACATATACATTCCAAAAGAAAAACTTGGTCAAGCAAAGAGCGGAGATAAAGCGCTGGTTAAAATTACTGTTTGGCCAAAATCATCTAAAAATCCTTATGGAGAAGTGGTTGAGGTTTTAGGAAAACCAGGGTCGAACGATACAGAAATGATTAGTATTTTATGTAATAACGGCATAGACTACAAGTTTCCGCAAGAGGTTTTGGAAGAGGCGGAGGTTATAGGAATAGCACTTGATCCGTTGGAAGTTGCAAAGCGCAGAGATTTTAGGGGTATTACAACTTTTACAATAGATCCAGTTGACGCAAAAGACTTTGATGATGCTTTATCTTTTAAAAGACTACCTAATGGAAACATAGAAATTGGAGTTCATATTGCCGATGTTAGCTATTATGTTCGGCCAGGAAGTGCCATGGATAAAGAAGCTTTAAAACGTTCTAATTCTGTCTATTTGGTAGACCGTGTTATTCCTATGTTGCCGGAACAACTATCAAATCTAGCTTGTTCGCTTCGCCCTAAAGAAGATAAATTTAGTTTTTCGGCAGTTTTTGAAATGGATGAAGCTGGAAAGGTTTACGACAAATGGTTTGGTAAAACGGTTATTCATTCCGATAGAAGGTTTAGCTATGAGGAAGCGCAAGAAATTATTGAAGGTAAAACAGGTGATTTCCAAGAAGAAATACTTATTCTCGATAAAATAGCTAAAATATTGCGAAATTTAAGGTTAAAAAATGGCGCTTTAAATATTGAATCGGAAGAAATGCGGTTCAAATTAGATGAAAATGGTCACCCAGAAGATGTTATTATTAAAACATCAAAAGACGCACATAAACTGATTGAAGAGTTTATGTTGCTGGCAAATAAAAAGGTTGCTGTTTTTATTGCCGAACCAAAAAAAGGCCGAGATACAATCCCTTTTGTATTCCGTGTTCACGATAAACCAGATGTAGAAAAAATAGCTTTATTTACTGTTTTTATAGATAAATTCGGATACAAGCTTGATTTTACACGCCCCGACCAAATAGCAAAAAGTATTAATAAGCTTTTAGGAGATATCCGATTAACAAATGAATATTCTCTAATTCAAACAATGGCAATTAGATCTATGGCAAGAGCAACATATGAAACAAAAAACATTGGTCATTATGGTTTAGCATTTGAGTTTTACACACATTTTACTTCGCCCATTCGGCGCTATGCTGATTTAGTTGTTCATCGAATTGTTCAAGAAGAATTAACACACCAAAAACACCGATATGGTAAAGAATTAGACGACATTTGTAAACGAATATCTAGAATGGAAAGAAAAGCTGTAGATGCCGAACGAGAATCTACTAAATATTTCCAAACATTGTTTGTGCAAGACCATATTGGCGAAGAATTCATAGGAACCGTTTCAGGAATAGCAGAATTTGGACTGTTTGTTAAAATGGATGACAATTATTGTGAAGGGATGGTTCCAATGTCAGAAATTCCTGGTGATCGTTTTTCTTTTGATTCTGAAAAATACAGAATTATAGGTTATAAAACGAAAAAAGAATTTAATTTCGGAGACAAGGTGCGTGTAAAAATAAGCGATGTAAACACAAGAAAAAGACAAATTAACTTAGAATTGGTTGCGGAATAATTGTTGTTATTTCAATTGAAAATTAACATTAAATTCTATTTACATCATTTTTATTCTATTATTTAATTCATCTCTATAGGACCCACCTATAGGTATCATTTTTTTATCTTGTTCTAAAAATAAATTAGGATACTCTATTGAATCAATTTTATCCAAACGAACTATAAAAGATCTGTGTACACGAATAAAATTCTTGCTACCTAATTTAGTTTGAATTTCTTTCATTGTAGAGTGTATAGTATAACGTGCGTCTCGTGTATTAAGAACAACATAATCTTTTAAGGCTTCAATGTAATAAATATCTCTTGTGTTTAATTTCACTAACCTACTATTTGATTTTACAAAAATAAATTCATTAGAACTTTCCTTGTTCTCTAAAATAGAGTAGAAAATATTCCTTTCTTTTATTACTTCCTGTTCTTTCTGATGTTTATATATTGCCATTTCAATTGATGTATATAAATCAATCTCTTTAAATGGTTTTATAATATAACCGTATGGTTCCGTTATCTTTGCTTTTGAAAAAGTTAATTCATCTGCATATGCGGTTAAAAATATAACTGGAATAGCTAACTCTAAGCGCAAAATTTCTGCAGCAGATACACCGTTCATATTACCCGCTAATTGAATGTCCATCAAAACAATATTGGGATGTTCTATTCTTGCTATCTCTATTGCTTTTTCACCTGAATTAGCAGAACCAACAATATCATAACCTAATTTTTTTAAGGTATGTTGTATATCTTTAGAAACTATTGATTCGTCTTCTACAACTAAAATTCTTGTTTTCGACATGTTTTTTATTTCTTTTATAGATATGAACAATTCAAAAGTAGTTAAATATTCAGTATTGTTATACCTAAAAAAATAAGAATATAAGAATATAAAAAAATATTTATTTATTACTTTATTAGAGCGTTTCTATTTATTTTGAATAATTTTTTAATATAGTTAATTACCTTATTTTATTAGAATTAGGTGCTTAAATATTTTACTTTTCTAAAAGATAGTCAATTTATTTTAAACCACAAAATTTTTAATTTCTCCTCCTTATTTATATAAATTAAAAGAATAAAGAAAAATTATTTATAAAAACTTTTTATTCTTCTTTATTAAGGATGTTAATATGTTTGAAACTTTGTTTTAAAATAATTGTAATAATGGGTTATCAGACTTTTAATACCTTTTATAAACAAGTTTTAATTTGATTAATTTACTGATATTAAATATATTATGAACTTTTGAACAATTTAAATAAAAAGAGGTTTGTGGATATTATTATGTATAAATTAGAGTTGTTTTTGTGTTGAACTGTATGGATAAATATATCAAAAATCACTCAAACTTTCCTTGTATAATTAATACCTATTTTTGATTAGAAAAAAAAGTGAAAGAACCTAATAAAAATAATTAGTATTTATGAACGGGTATTAACAATTTCACCCCACTTTCTTGTGTATAAAAAGAATTACACATCCTAATAAAAATAGGTGTTTATAAAAAATTAAAAAACCAAGTGTTTAAATCTTTATAGGATTGTTCATAAACCTTATATTTGTTTTAAAGTAAATATATGGGTAGTAAAATCATTCCAATTGGCGCAGATCACGCTGGATTTCAGTTGAAGGAAATTCTAAAAAAACATTTAATAACGAAAGGTTATGATGTAAAGGATTTTGGTTGCTACTCAGAGGAAAGTATTGATTATCCAGATTTTGCGCATCCCGTGGCAGAAATAGTGGAACAAAATAAAGGAATGCTTGGAATATTAATTTGTGGATCTGGAAACGGAATTAGTATGTCAGCAAATAAGCACCAAGGAATTAGAAGTGCCTTATGTTGGAAGAAAGAGGTTGCTGAATTGGCGCGTTTACACAATGATGCAAATATTTTAACATTACCAGCTCGATTTATTTCAGAGGATGAAGCAATAGAAATGGTGGACGCCTTTTTTTCAACTGCTTTTGAAGGTGGAAGACACCAAAAAAGAGTGGATAAAATTTCTTGTAATTAGTTTAAATAAACTATTCGTTCAATAGTTTTTCAATAAAAATTATGGTTTCTTGGGTATAATCCTCGTAGTATTTACCCGTTCCTGGTCCATTAAATCCAGTGTGTATTTTTCGCACTAAACCATCTTTTCCTATTACTATAGATGTTGGAAAAGAAATTATTTTATTGAGCATATTAAAATGTTTAGAAGCTAGGTTTTTATTAGCAGAACCACCAACTAATAAGGTATATTCTATATTTAGTCTGTTTTTTAATCGATTTATGTTTTCGGCCTGTATTAAAAAATCCGAACCTATTTCGTAGCCAATTGAAATTATTTCCAAGCCTTTTTCTTTATACTTAGAATATAACTCCGCATAGAATTTAGTTTCATCCATACAGTTTGGACACCATGTTCCCATAATTTGAATGATTGTAACCTTGTTGTTATATGCCTCATTTGGAAAATTGAAACTTCTTCCATTTATATCTTTAAATGTAAAGCTCACGCGGTTAGTATCTATAAGATAGGTTAGAGAATCTGGATTAGGAAGTTGAAATTTTTCATTTTTAATTGCCGTCCAGCCCGTCTCCCAGTGTTTGCCACTATAAAATTTACCATCTATTGTGTTTTGTGAAACTTTTCCAGTAAAAAGAAACGCATGCGATCCGTCAAAACACGACAAATAAAGGCTGTCAGCGATTACATTTCCTTCTAAAAAACGATAGTCACCAGTTTCAGTTAGAAAGGTTCCCTCTATTGTGGTATTTTGTTGGGAAAAAACACCCACGGCTTTATATTGATCGGGTGTTTCTGGTTCAAAAAAACATTCCCATTTTCCATCGAAATTAGATGGTTGAAATGTGTTTATATAGGGTTTTTGTTGTGGAAACCTATTGGTATAACCAAAAGTGATTGCGCATGGAACGGTATAGTTTGTTCCTTTGTTTAAGTTTAACCAATAGCCGTTTAGTTTTTCAGAATCGTACCGTTTTAAAATGAGCAAGGAGTTAAATAGTGGAAACTCAAGAACAAGAGAATCGCTTTTTATCCTTGGACGGACCATTTCAATACGCTCTTTCCCGTTTATAACAGTAAAAATATACTCTTTTTTTACTTTTTGTATTTCGATCTGAAAACGCAGATTATTAGTGGAACTTAAAGATAAGCTTCCCGACCAACACCCTGTTTTCAGAGGCTTTATTTTTAGTGTTTGAGAGAGGGCAGAAAAAGAGAGAAATACAAAACAAAGGTAATAAACCGACTTAAGCATAAATTTTTATATTTTGTTTAACGAAAATAACCTTTTTTTGTCTTTATATTTAGATTATGTGCAACCTTTCTAATAAAATATAAGTCTTGAAAATTGAGCGTTGTTATGGATGATACTTCATTGGTTATAGAATGTGTAAAAGGTAATTCCCGCGCGCAACGTATGTTGTTTGAAAGGTTTTCACAAAAGATGCTGGGAGTATGCATGCGCTATGCAAAAAGCACGGAACAAGCAGAAGATGTGTTACAAGATGGTTTTATAAAGGTGTTTTCTAAATTAAACGATTTTAAACACGACGGATCATTGGAGGGTTGGATACGAAGAATTATGGTAAACACCTCCTTGGATCAGATTCGTAAAGAAAACAAGCTTTTAGGAAACACAAGCTTAGAGAGTGTAGATTATAAACTTCAAAATAATGCGTTTGTTTTGGAAAATTTAGCGGCAAAAGATTTGATGAAAATGGTTCAATCCATGCCGGTTGGTTATAAAGTAGTGTTTAATATGTTTGCAATTGAAGGATATTCCCACAAGGAAATTTCTGAACACTTAGGAATAAGTGAGAACACTTCAAAATCGCAATATTCTAGAGCGCGAGCATATTTAAGAGAACGATTAGAAAAATAAAAAGTGGAAAATAACGACACAATAAAAGATCTTTTTAAGGAAAAATTAGGAGACATTGAGGTGAATGTTCGTCCAGAAATTTGGTCTTCTATTTCTTCTCAAATTGTAAGCACGCCAACCGTTGTTGGTGCGTTTACTTCTTCTGTTTTAATAAAAGGAGCAGTTGTGTTGTCTTTTGTGGCCGCTGTTGGCGCCATTATTTATGTCTCAAGCAACAAAAGAGAAACACCCGAAAACGCAGTTAAAGACTTAAATATTAAGGAGTTAATCTCTCCTGAAACCACAAAAGAACACCCGAAAACAATAGTGAATACGGATGTTAAATCAAATCTTGTTTTTAAAATAGAACAACCTCTTTCGCGTGAAATTGATCCGCAGGAAAAAACAAAAGAGAGCGCAATCATCGTTGAAAAACCGAACAATAGAAACAACGAAAATGAAATTGTTCAGGCTGTTATGGGCGGCGAAGCAGACATAGAAAACATGTTGGAGGAAGAGCAAAACAGTGAAACCAATAATAGTGTAAAACCTTTTATTACTGAAATTATTACCACCTCAAACAGCTTCAATAAAAAAGAGTTTACGCTTGATCTGCCGAATATTTTTACCCCAAATAACGATGGAATTAATGATTTTCTTTTGGTAAACGCTATTGGACTAAATGAATTTTCACTTGTTGTGCTTGATCAACGAAACAAAATTGTATTTACAACACAAGATATAAATGTTTCTTGGGACGGTTTGAATCTGTCTGGGGAGCCTGTTTCTTCTGGAAACTACGTTTATTTCATAACCGCGCGCGATGCAGCAGGAAGTGTTGTTACAAAACACAGTGTATTGCGAATAGAAAGATAAGTTATTAAGCGAGTCTTTTTTGATTGGTTTGGATTATTCCCCAATAAAAAAACCCTATTCCTAAAGCAAATAATACGTGGGAAAAATCATTTTTATCGAACCAAGGCTGTAAATTAATTTTGAAAAAGAAAAACACAGCGCTTGGAAGCATTATTAAAACACCATAATAAAAGTATTTATAATTAACATCTCGGGTTCTAGAAAATCTATACCCCAATATGCCAACAGTAACTATTACTCCAACAAATGTGTTTAATGCTATAGGAATAAAGGCCAGCTGTGGTTTTAATTGTATGGGCTGTGTTATACAAACTGCTGTAAAAGCTATAATTGTAAGAAACAGTTTTAGGTGGAGTAAATTTTGATATGTTTTGTATTTTGAATCTTTTTTAAGCAACATCAACATGGCCTGTTCAAGAATATATATAGCAAGAATTCCTGAAATCCAATTAAAAAATTTACCAGCAACACCCCAGTATAAATAAAAAGAGTGACCTAAGCCTCCTGAAAAAGAGCTGATACCAAAAATTAAAAAAAAGTAGTACCATCTAGATAAAAAAGGTGTTTGTGGTTTTTTTTTAAAAAGGGAATACGCAAAAAACAAACTCACAGCCGCCATGAGCGTATCTGTTATTAGCGCGTTTGGTTCAATAATAGTATAACCAAACAGCTCAATTCGTAGTTTTTCAAAATCTTCACCGATGAGCATATCTTGTTTTTTTAAATCAAAAAAATCCCTCAACGGTTCGTGGAGGGATTTTCTCTGGAGGTCTCGTCCGGATTCGAACCGGAGTAGACGGTTTTGCAGACCGGTGCCTAACCGCTCGGCCACGAGACCATTGTATTGGGTGCAAATTTAACAATAAAATTGAAAAATCAAGAATCTTATCTGTTTTACTTTGCTTTCGTTGTCCCCGGGAACCATGAATTCAGTGTTGTTTTTTCTGATTTTTTAGCAGGATCTGTTCCTTTTGTTTATCGTAATCGTATCTTTTTAGCCTTCTATTATAATTGCAACACTATCAACATCTCCATTAATTGGCGGACAAAGTTTGGTTACCTTAATTCGAATGAAATCGATTTTTTGTATTTCTTTTTTTAAACGGGTAATAATTCTTTGTCCAACATGTTCAATTAATTTTGATTTTATTTTCATTTCTTCCGCAACGATTTTATGTATTTCGACATAGTCTACTGTTTTGGATAAATCGTCCAACTTTGCTGCTCCTGTAAAATCTGTATTTAACATAACGTCTACCCGATAGTGGCCGCCAATTTCCGCTTCTTCCGGCAAGCAACCATGGAACGCGTAAATTTTTATGCCACTTACCTCAATAGTATGTTTCATCTTTTATTTTTTGAGTGTTTCTAATTCTTTAACCCCCTGATTCATACGTAATAAGCATTCTTCTTTCCCAAGAAACTCTCCTATTTCAAACATACTCGGCCCCGCTCCTGTTCCAGTGATTAAAAGTCTGAAAATGGGTAAAACTGCGCCAATTCCAAGCTCTGTTTTTTCCAAAAACAATTTAAAGCGTTCTTCAATGTTGAT
>CANJSS010000042.1 GCA_947476955.1 Flavobacteriales bacterium | reverse complement strand
CCTGAAAGACATGCAATAATTCTTTACTTTCATCCAGTTCCAATTCAAATTTAAATTCTATTTCCGGTGTTTCTAGTCCAAAAAAAATCGCTGCTTCCTCCATCTTATCTAGTTTTTTTAATTTCGCCAGAAAAGTTGCTCGAATAATTGGCTGGGAGGTAAAGAATTTTTTAAATTGAAACAAATTCTCTTCAAATGCTTCGAAAGGATCTTCCCCTTTATCGAAGCCTAAAAAAATTCGCGCTTCATTTTCTGTCATTCTGCGACTCCTTTGTTTTTCCGCATTCGAATATTTAAAAACTCTACAAAAAGTGCATACGTCATCGCAAAATAAATATATCCTTTAGGCAAATGCTGGCCAAAGCCTTCTGCAATTAAAATGACACCAATTGTTACCAAAAAGCTCAGCGCAATCATTTTTATTGTAGGACGATTGTTGATGAAGTCCGAAATTGGTTTGGCAAACAATAACATAATAATCATTGATATTATTACCGCTCCAAAGATAATTACCATTGGATGTTTGGACGGATCGTTATGGCCAATTTCATTTGTCATTCCAATTGCCGTAATAATTGAATCGAAACTAAACACAATGTCAATTAAAATAATCTGACCAATAATACCCCTCAATGCTTTTTTCTTTTGCGATTGCTTAACATCGTGTCCAATCCCTCTAATACTGCTGTGCATTTCTGCTGTACTCTTGTAGATCAAGAAAAGGCCACCAAACAATAGAACCAGACTTTGGCCAGAAAAATCGTGGTCCAAAAATGTAAATAGAGGATTCTTCATTGCCATGATGTATGAAACAAAAGAAAGAAGAATTAGACGCACTACCAAAGCCAAAGACAAACCAATATTTCGGGCTTTTCTTTTTTGTTCAGCAGGAAGTTTATCCGTAACGATGGAAATAAAAATAATATTATCTATACCTAATACTACTTCCAAAAGAGTTAAAACTAGAAGAAAAAAAAGTCCTTCTCCGGTAAATAAAATTGAAAAATATTCCATTGTTTATCGCTTAATTTTTGGGTAAAATTAAAGTTTAATTAGTGACTTATTTCATTGCATTAAAAAAATCTTCCAATTTTAATGGATTCAAATCCCCCTGGGTGTGAATTTCTAATAATTTTGGTCTTCCATTCTCATCGTACTGGTAAAACTCTTTCATTTGATTTTCAACTTGTCCCACCGTATTTGCGTGGTAATATACCAATCCAAATGCTTCCGAGATATGTTTTGCATCATAGCTGTGCTTCGCTTCAAAATACTTTTCCAATTGTTTCGAAGAAGATGGCCCCGGAATAATTTTAAAGATTCCTCCACCTCCATTATTTATAAGAATAATACGGAGATTTGGTGTTAAATATTGATTCCAAAAAGCATTGCTATCGTAGAAAAAAGAAACATCTCCAGAAATTAAAATATGAAAATCGTCTTTTTTTATTAGTGCTGCGCCACACGCTGTGCTGGAACTTCCATCGATGCCGCTAGTACCGCGATTCGACCAGTATTTTATATATTTAATTGGATCGAATAATTGGCAATACCGCACCACTGAACTATTCGCCATGTGCAAATGAGACATTTCCGGCAAATAATCCAAAATCGTTTCAAATACCTTAATATCAGAATGGGAAACTTTCTCAAAAAACTCCGGCATTTTATCTTGAATAGTAAAATCTAATTGTTTCCACTTAGACCCAAAATTGGAACAATTTTTATCGTATTTCAAACTGTTCAATTCACTGAAAAAGATTTCTGGCTGAGTAAGATAGGAATGTGATAAGCATTGATAAGTATCCATATATGGAAATTCAAATCCTACTTTCCAATGTAATTTTGGTTTCTGTTTACGGATGAATGCTTTTATTTTTTTGGAAACAACAGCTCCTCCGATGGTAATCAATAAATCCGGCGTATAATTTTCCAATTCTAACTCAGAAATAGAATTCAACGTTCGATCGATGCAATGGATAAATTGCATGTCAACTAAATTGGAGGTGTTTTCAACTAAAACCACAACAGAAGTGTCTTCCGCGAAAATTTTGAGTTGGGCCAACAAGTTTGGATTAGTATCCAATTGTCCGCAGATAATCATTTTTCGTTCCAATTGCAATGCTTTTTCACACGCTATTTTATCGCCAGATGAAAAATGAAAAGTTCCTCGTACCACCTCGATTTTTCTGGTTTGTGCTGGTTCAACTTCTTCCGTTCCATACAAGGGCTCGTTGAGTGCAATATTAAAATGGATTGGACCTTTCCAAACGGTATTTCCTTCTGAGAAAGCAATCGATATCTCACGCTCCAAATACCATTTTTGGTCTTCTGAATTTATTTTTTCTGAAAAATTACACGCATAACGAACATGTTCACCAAAAACATTTTTTTGCACGATTGTTTGGCCATCACCTTGATTTATCCATTCTTCCGGACGATCTGCAGTAATTGCGACCAAAGGAATACATTGGTAGTAAGCTTCCGCAATTGCAGGAAAATAATTCAATGCAGCAGATCCCGAAGTACAAATAATTCCAACTGGTTCTTTTAACTGTTGAGCCATTCCCAAAGCAAAAAATGCAGCACTTCGTTCGTCGTGCAAAACGAAACAATTAACATCAGGATGCTCGTCTAGCGCAATAACGATTGGGGCATTTCTAGAACCAGGTGAACAAACAACATTTTTCATTCCATGGGAAACGCATTGCTCTACCAGTATTCTTACGCCTATTTTATTGCTTGAAATCATTTACTAATAAACTAAATTTTATGAAGAATGTTCAGTAAGGTTTTACTTTTATTTTCTGTCTCATCCCACTCCATCTCCGGAATTGAATCCTTGGTAAAACCGCCACCCAAATACAAATATGCTGCACCTCGTTTTATTTGACAGCAGCGCAAATTTACGAATATTTTACTTTTTTCTTTGCTTATAACACCTATTATTCCTGCGTACAACTCTCGATTTTGTGGTTCAAATTTAGTTATTAAATCCAATGCTTTCTTCTGAGGAAAACCACTTACGGCAGGGGTAGGATGTAAAAGTTTAACTGTCGAAAAAAAATCTTTTTGATCCAAACTAAAAGAAATATCCGTTCGTAAATGCTTTACAGCTCCTGCAGTTATTTCCTGAGGACCATTAATTTGTATCGAATCGTATTTTTTAGTTTTGAGTTTATCTAGAATGAATTGACTTACAAAATCTTGCTCTTCTTTTTCTTTCGTTCCCCATGGTGAGACATCGGTGAATTTTTTTGTTCCTGCTAGGGCCATTGTAAAACCAGAATTTCCTTCCATACCAATTAAAGTCTCTGGAGTTGCTCCTACCCAAGTGCCGAAAATTTTACTTGAAATTAAGTAAACAAAGGCATCTGGGTAATCTTTAACCAAGGTTTCAAAAAAATCATTTGTCTTATTTTCATCAAAAGCAACTTTTTTAATTCGGGAGAAAACAACTTTTGAAACAGCGGAAATTTGCATCATCTGGAGCAAATAATTGGCTCTTAACAAATAATTGTCTTTTGAAAATACAAGTGGAATTTTGCGTTTGAAGAAATAAACTGGCTTCTTTTTCATCGGCATTTCCGATGAAACAAATTGATACACTGAATTCATTTGAAAGTCACTTAGTATAAAACCAAAAGTATTGGTTTTTTTATCCGCAAGAATAAACGTGCCATTTTGTTCAATTACTTTTTCTCCCGGAATTCGGTATTTTATGGTTTCCAGCATCTTAGCTGCGTTGAATTACCATGCAAGTCAATCGCCCAGTGCAAATCAATTTTTCAGTTTCCAAATCAGAAATATCCACTTGCCATAAATGCGTTCGTTTGCCCGCATGAATAATTTTACCTATGGCCTTCACTTTTCCGCTTTTTACAGAGCCGATGTGGTTGGCATTTATTTCTAATCCGACGGAATATTCTTTTGAAAAATCTATCAATAATGTTGAACCCATTGATCCGACGCTTTCGATTAAAGCAGCACTTGCGCCGCCATGCAACAATCCCATCGGCTGGCGCGTTCTTTCATCCACCGGCATGGTTGCGATAATATAATCCTCTCCAATTTCTATGCATTCAATTCCAAGAACCTCCATTAAAGTGTTCTTATTGAAAGAATTAATTTCTTCGATTGTACATTTTTTGAATTGCATACTGTAAAAATAAGAAAAGCTCCAGAAAGAATAACGAAAATCACAAGAAAGTAACTATTTGATTAACCAGTCAAAATAAAATCTCTTTTTCCACCAAAAAAATGTAAAATAGCTTGTTTTAGAAGACTTTTGTTAACTTATGGCTAAATAATTCTTATTTTTACACTATGATTTCACACGAATTTGATCTTAAACCATACAATACTTTTGGATTAAACGCCAAAGCGGCTCATTTTGCTGCTTTTTCAACTAAAGAAGAACTATCCACAATATTGCAGCAGTTTCCAAATGAGAAATTATTAGTTCTAGGAGGTGGAAGTAATATTTTGTTCACAGAAGATTATAATGGATTGGTAATAAAGAATGAAATTAAAGGTTTTGAAATTCTAGAAGAAAATGCGCAGCGTGCAGTTGTTAAAGTTGGTGCTGGAGAGGAATGGAATGAATTTGTTATTTCATGCATTCGCAAAGGTTTTGCAGGTGTTGAAAATTTAAGTTTAATTCCAGGCAGTGTTGGTGCTAGTCCAATGCAAAATATCGGTGCATACGGTGTTGAAATAAAAGATGTTTTCCAAGAATTAGAAGCGTACCATATTGAAACTGGTGAAATACATACATTTGATGCAGTAGCTTGCGAATTTGGTTACCGAGAAAGCGTTTTCAAAGGAAAACTTAAAGGACAATATATTATTTTAACGGTTACTTTTCTGTTAACAAAAAATCCAAATTTAAACACCAGTTACGGGGCAATCGAATTTGAGCTGAAGAAGATGGGGGTTACGAAACCAACAATTAAAGATATTAGCAAGGCCGTAATTGCCATTCGTAATTCTAAACTTCCGAATCCAAAAATTATTGGAAATGCAGGAAGTTTCTTTAAGAATCCTGTTGTTACAGATGCTACTGTAGCAGAGATAAAAAAAACATTCCCGGATATCCCAAATTTTCCAGCGGAAAATGGGATGCGTAAATTACCTGCTGGTTGGTTGATTGAACAAGCCGGATGGAAAGGAAAAACGTATAACCAGTATGGTGTTCATAAATTTCAATCCTTGGTATTGGTGAATTATGGCGGAGCAACCGGAAATGAAATCTTCAGACTATCTTCGAGAATTATTAAAGACCTTGAGGAAAAATTTGGTGTTACCCTGGAACGTGAAGTAAATGTTATTTAAAGCGAATAAAAAATCTTTACCATTCGTCTTCTGTTCCGTCTTCGATATTTGATTTATCCAGTAATTTCTTCCAATCATACGAGCCATCGTCCGAATCGTTCAATATATCCATGTAATCGTCTTTGGAAATTTCGTACTGTTCGATTTCTTCTCCCGTATATGCTTCGATTGCTTCCAATAATGGTTTTTCTGCCTCACTGCAGAAAGACAAAGCTTGGCCTTTTTTGTTTCCGCGACCGGTTCTTCCGCAACGGTGAACATAATTTTCAGCATCATCTGGAAGATCGTAGTTTATGACATAATCCATTGTTGGAATATCAATTCCTCTTGCAGCAACATCTGTTGTTATAAGCACTTTATTCTCACCAGAACGAAATCGATCCAAAATGACAAAACGCTCTTTTTGTTCTATTCCACCGTGTAATGCTTCTGTTTTAACACCAACCCGTAACATCGCTGCAACGATTCTTTCCACCCGTACTTTTGTTCGTGCAAAAACAATGAATTGCTTTTCTTCGTATTCTTTCAGAATGTTTTCCAGAAAAAAGCGTTTATCGTCCATGTCAACAAATGCAACAGCATGGTCAATATTTTTAGCTACTGGATTTTTTGGTGAAATTTGTATTCTAATTGCCTCTCTAACAACTGTATATGCTAGAGATTTTATTTTTTTAGAAATTGTTGCTGTAAAAAAAAGTGTTTGTCTTCTATTTGGAATGTGCTTCATAACATCTTGAATATCTTTCATAAATCCAAGATCCAACATTAAATCTGCCTCATCTAATACTAGAAACTCCAGTTTGGAAATATCCAAATGTCCTTGAGAAATTAAATCAAACATCCGTCCTGGCGTTGTTACCAAAACATCCAAACCATTATCCAACGTTCGGATTTGTTGTTCTTGCTCAACTCCACCGAATAAACCAAACGTTTTAATTCGTGTCCGTTTTCCGATTTCATTGAAAACACCTGAAATCTGTTTTGCAAGTTCTCTCGTTGGAACCATAACAAGGCAGCGAATTCCTTTATAGCCTTTTCGATTCCTACTTTCCAATTTATCTATAACCGGAATTGCAAATGCTGCCGTTTTTCCTGTTCCAGTTTGCGCCACAGCCATAACATCTTCCCCGTCCAAAATATGCTTAATGGCTTTAAATTGAATATCCGTAGGTTTGTTAAAACCCATAACAGCCAATTGTTCTTTTATTAATGGGGAGATGTTGTAGTCGCTGAATTTCATGCGCTTTAATATTTTAGTGAAATAAAAATTTCCTTAAAAAAGTTAGGGCGGAAAAAATCCACCCTAACACTATTATTGAAACGGAATTACCGTTAAAATTTTATGCCTCTTCTAGCTCTTCACTTGGAACTAAAATTCGACCACAGTGTTCGCACACTAAAACTTTTTTCTTTGCTTGAATATCTAATTGACGTTGTGGTGGAATTTTGTTAAAACAACCACCGCAAGCATCTCTATCTACGGGAACAACTGCAAGACCATTTTTAGCATTATCTCTCAATCGATTGTAAGCAAACACAAGTCGCGCATCAATTTTCTTCTTTGCATCATCGGATTTTTTCAATAAAGAATCTTCTTCTTTTTTCGTTTCACCAACGATTTCATCTAATTCTGCTTGTTTTGTAGTCAAATCACCCTTACGAAATTCAAAACGTTCCTTTGCTTCTTCCAATAATTCTTTCTTATTGACAACACGCAATTTCGCTTCTTTGCCCTTCTTATCGTGCAATTTAATTTCCAACTCCTGAAATTCAATTTCTTTTGCTAAAGATTCAAATTCTCGGTTGTTGCGAACATTATTTTGTTGCTCCTTGTATTTAGCAATCGCAGTTTCAGCGTCCTTGATGGCATTTTTACGATCAATAACTTCCGTATCAAGGTCTTTTGCCTCTTCTGCGATTTTGTTAATACGCGTTTCCAAGCCATGCAATTCATCTTCCAAATCCTGCACCTCTAATGGTAATTCACCACGAATCGTGCGTATTCTATCGATCTCTGAATCAATCTTTTGTAACTCATAAAGGGCGTCTAACTTTTCCGCCACTGTTACCTCTTTCTTAGTCGCAGTTACTGCCATGTGCTAAAAATAATTTATAGGATTCGTATTAATTCCCGTTAATTGAACGGCAAAGGTAGTAAATTTTTTCTTCAAAATATCAGCAATTAAATTAGAAGTAAATTGTTCGCTTTCATAATGGCCAATATCCGCTATTAAAATTTCATTTTCGGCATCAAAAAACTCGTGGTATTTGAAATCACCAGTTATAAAAATATCGGCTTTTGCTGCTTTTGCTTTTTCCAATAAAAAACTTCCGGATCCTCCACAAAATGCTACTTTTTTAATTTTTTTATTTAAAAGTGAAGTGTGTCGAATTGACCCACAATTAAAAACATTTTTCAGCCCTTTCAAAAATTCAAACTCCTCCATTTCTGTTTCCAATTCACCAATCATACCACTTCCCTCCGATTGGTTTTTGTTTACCAAAGCGATAATATCGTGCGCAACTTCTTCATAGGGGTGTGCCGATTGCATTGCATTTAAAACAGTTTGCAAACGGTGAGAACTAACTATATATTCCGCTTTTATTTCTTCCATTTTTTCGGTGACACCTATCACTCCAAACTTCGGTTTTGCCTCTCCTATCGGCTTAAAAGAACCAATTCCTTCGGAATGGAAATAGCAATCTTCATAATTACCAATCTTTCCTGCTCCTGCGGCAAAGATGGCTGCATTTAAAATTTCTAAATATTCCTTTGGTACATAAACCGCCAATTTTAGTAAAACGCCTGTTTTTGGCGCTAAAATTTGAAGATTTTTTAGACCAATTCGTTTTCCAATTTCAAAGTTCACACCTTTTTCGTAGTTGTCCAAATTCGTGTGAATCGCATAAAGTGAAATCCCATTTCTTATGCAAGCCAAGATTGTTCGTTCGACATAATTCTCGCCCGTCAAGGATTTCAATCCTTTAAAAATAATTGGGTGGTGTGAAACAATTAAATTACATCCTTTCCTTTTAGCATCCTCTACAACTTCTTCGGTGCAATCCAAACAGACTAAAACGGAATTGATTTCCTGGTTTTTATCTCCCACTAATAATCCAGAGTTGTCATAAGATTCCTGGCTTGATCTTGGTGCGAAATCTTCCAAAACAGTTATTATATCTTGTACTTTCATCGTCAACTATAAATTTCTAACCAATCCAAATGTCAAACCAAACGCCCTGTTTTTATGCACATATTCTGCTATCTTAGTATAGGAAGAATTGAATTGAATTCTCGCTTCCGGTGAAACCAGTAAGGACCAATTATTTTGAAAATTCAACATAAATCCTGCATTAAATAAAGCGCTTATAGCGAATGTATTGTAGCCCGTTTTTGTTTTAAATGTTTCCTTTTCTGTATAATTTTTAGTAGTTGTCCAATGGCGCTCTTGTCGGTAACTGGAAAATAATTGAGGCAATAATCCTCCGCCAACATATATTTTTAGTGAACTTCCTATGGAATATGTGTAATTCAAGCGCAAAGGCATGGCAATATATTTATAATACGTTTGGTAAGCAAAAGATGTATCCTTTCCTGTAAATAAATAACTTTCACCATTGTTCACAAAAGAAATTCCTCCGTCCCACATAAGATGCTTTGAAAGTTGATTTCGAATGCCAACTCCGTAAGACCAAGTATTCAAAGACGTTTCATTTGCTCTCAAACCAAGTGAATCGCCATAAAATCCGCCATTTGATTCCAGGTAACGGAATGATTTAGACCAATTTGCACTAAAATAAACTGCTGATCCGCCATCTTGAGTAGTTAAACGCAAACTATCGGATTTCCTATTTGGTTTTTTGGTTCCTAAATTTTTATCCGTTGTAGAATACTCTTCACCAATTAGTATTTGGCTTTGTCCATTGAAAAACAGGAACAAAAACGCTGTAAATAGCACTATTTCTTTCATTATTTCGTTATTTTTACTCTGAATTATCGGAAAGGTAACAAATATCGTAAAATTAGAAGGAGAAAAAAGATATGAGCGCGAAAGAAAAAAAGAAAAAAAGTTTAGTCCGTAGAATTTTAAAGTGGTCCGGAATAAGTCTTGGAGCACTAGTTATCCTATTAATGCTGATTCCGATATTTTTTAAAAATCAACTGAAAGATTTGGTTATTAAAGAGGTGAATAAATCGCTGACGGCAGAATTATCTATGCGTGATTTTGACCTTACGTTTATTAGTACATTTCCCAATATGACAATTCAATTGATCGATACAAAACTTGTTGGAACAGGAAAATTCAAGGGAATTGAGCTTGCTAAAATCAAAAATTTTCGCGCAGATGTTGGCTTTTGGAATGTTGTTGGCGGATCTCAAATTGAAATTGATGCAATTCACTTGGAAGAACCATCCTTCGATATCCGCATCTTAAAAGATGGTGCTGCAAATTACGATATCGTAAAACCCGATTCCTTAAAAAAACCAGAAGAAATAGAAGAACCTTCCAATTTCAAACTTTCCTTGAAGAAATATAGCATTTCAAAAGGAACGGTTTTATATGACGATCAATCTTATGATATGTCCTTAAAAATCAAAAACTTAAACCATTCTGGAAAAGGTGATTTAACGGAGTCGATTGTCGATTTTGAAACAAGTACGAATATGGATCAAATGTCCTTCGATATGGATGGCATTTCCTATTTAACAGAAGTTAAAACAGCTGTATTGGCTAATATTCTAATGGAATTCACGGATAAATCCACTAAATTCACCCTAAAAGAAAATAAATTCAACTTGAATGCATTGAATTTCTCCTTGGACGGATTCTATGAAATGTTTGAGGATTATGATGCAATGGATTTAAAATTGGATGCATCCAAAGCTACATTTAAAGAATTTTTATCCTTGCTTCCAACATTTTACAAAACTGGTTACGAAGATATGGTCACCACTGGAAATATGGAAATTGCAGGATTCGTAAAAGGCCGAATGGACGAAACGAATATGCCAGGATGGGATTTTAAGTTAATCGCAGCGAATGCTTCGATTCGATATCCAGATCTTCCAGGAACAATAACCAATATTATTTTGGATGCAAATTCTAAATTTGAAGGTGGGACGAACATGGATAAAATGACCGTAGACGTTTCTAAATTTCACGCTGATTTTGTAGGGAACACAATAGACGCAAACTTAAAGATGCGCAATCCTATGACCGATCCATTACTCGTATCTAAAATTAAAGCAAAATTGGATCTTGCTTCACTGAAAAAGGTAATTCCAATGGCGGAGGGAGAATCGTATTCCGGAAAAATGAATGCAGATGTTTCCATTAATGGACGCATGAGTTCCTTAGATAAAGAAGATTACGAAGCATTCAAGGCAGAAGGAATTTTGGAATTAAACAACATTCTCTATACCTCCAAGGAATTGTCCGACCAAGTTACAATCGAAGAAATGGTATTCCGATTTAATCCGAAAAACGTGAGTTTGGAGAATTTGGTTGCTAAAACAGGAAACTCAGATTTTCAAATGGTAGGGACGATTGATAATTATATGGGGTATGTTTTCCGCGATGAATTATTGAAGGGGAATTTCACCTTTACTTCAAAAAATATGGACGTCGATCAACTGATGCATCTTGTTCCAACGGAATCAGGAGCAGAAACTGCTCAAACTGAAACTGCTGTCGAACCTACATTGATACCAGATAATATCGACTTCAGTCTTGCAACGAAAATTATTAATCTGCGCTACAATAACATGGACATAAAAGATGTTGCGGGAAATGTTCGTGTAAAAGAGGAAGTTGCTTCATTGGATAATTTAACAATGAAAACAATGGGCGGAACAGTTGCATTAAAAGGAAGTTACGATACAAAAGACCACACAAAACCAAAAATAGATCTAGCTTATTCGTTGCAGGAAATTAATGTTAAAGACCTTGCTAAAAATTTCCTAACCATACAAAAATTGGCACCGATTGCGAATTATGCTTCCGGAAAAATCAGCTCTAATTTTAGCATGAAATCCGACCTTACCACCAATTTAGAACCAATTTATGCAAGTTTAACAGGTTTGGGAGACCTATCTTCGCAATCTTTAACAATTTCAGGTTTTGAACCATTGGTGAAAATGGGGGAAGTTTTGAATATGAACAAACTCGCTTCTCAAACAATCAAAGACCTAAAAACGAAATTTAAATTTGCAGATGGAAAAGTTAATGTTACGCCGTTTGATGTGCAACTTGGAAAAATAAAAACAACTATTTCTGGTTCTACATCATTTGAACAAAACATTGATTACGCCTTAAAGATGCTAATTCCAAAGGAGGAAATCCCAGCAAAAATAATTAAGTCTGCTGAACAAGCAATTGCTGGGATGAATAAAATCTCCTCGAAATTGGATATTAAAACGCTTCCTGATTTTTTACCAATTACAGTTGGAATAGCTGGAACAATAAAAAATCCTAAAATCACTGCTAATTTCAAAGAAGCGATATTAGAAGCAACGGGGAATCTCAAAGAACAATTAATTGAGAATGTGAAAGAAACGATAAAAGATACTGTAAAAGCCGTAGTTGGTGAAAAAATTAAGGAAATAAAAGAAGACATTGAAGCTAAAAAGCAACAGATTCTTGCGGAAGCACAAAAGAATGCAGATAAACTAAAAATTGAAGCAAAGAAAGCCGCTGATGCTATTCGTTTGGAAGCAGCAAAACAAGCCGCTGATCTTACCAAACAAGCTGGAGGGAATCCACTGAAACAAAAAGCAGCTGAAATTGCAGGTAATAAATTGAAGAAAGAGGCCGAAGAAAAAGCAACGAAAATTGAAAAGGAAGCGGATCAAAAGGCAGATGCTCTTATGGATAACGCAAGACAAAAAGCAGCAGCTATAAAATAAATTAATCCTGAAACATAATAACACAAATTATTTTCATTAGGCTTAAAGTTAAAAAAACATTAAATGAACAATACAGATTCTATTCGACCATACGCTCCTTCCGATAAAGAAGCAGTATTGGAATTAATTCGCTTAAATACACCTGCTTTTTTTGCTTCAGAAGAAGAGGAAGAATTTGATTACTACCTCGAAAATCAACGTGAAGAATATTTTGTAGTTGAAGTAGATGGCAAAATTGTTGGAAGTGGCGGAATTAATTATTCCAAAGACAAAACAATTGGCTTTTTAAGTTGGGATGCTATCCAACCGGATTTTCAGAGAAAGGCACTAGGAACTAAATTGGTGGAATTTCGATTGAATATTTTAAATAATTTAGAAAAAATCGAGGTTATTAAGGTTCGAACTTCTCAGTTTGCCTATGCTTTTTATAAAAAACATGGATTTCGTCTAATTGAGGTAGTTGAAGACCATTGGTCGGAAGGATATGATTTATATGAATTGGAGAAAATTCCACAACACGATAAATTGTGAATCCAAAGGTTGATGCTTTCATATTTAAAGCCAAAAAGTGGCAGGATGAAATGGAAGAATTGAGAAGGATTCTGCTTTCTTGCGCCCTTATCGAAGAATTTAAATGGGGTGTTCCCTGTTATACATTTCAGAAAAGTAATCTAATTTTATTGGGCGGTTTTAAAGATTATTGTGTGCTCAGTTTTGCAAAAGGCGCACTACTGAAGGATCCCAATGGAATTTTGATTCAACAAACAGAGAACTCACAATCTGTTCGCATTATCCGTTTTACCAACTTAAAAGAAATCCGAGAGAAACAAGCACTACTAAAAACCTACATTTTCGAAGCAATTGAAGCGGAAAAAGCTGGAATGAAAGTAATTCTAAAAAGAAATTCAGATTTGGTTTTACCTGAGGAGCTATTGGCGAAATTCCAGTTAGACGCGCAGTTTAAGCATGCGTTTGAAGCATTAACTCCCGGACGCCAGCGTGGATACTGTTTATTTTTTTCTGCCCCAAAACAAGTAAGTACGCGCGAAATTCGAATTGAAAAATACCACCAACAAATTTTAAATGGTAAAGGCATAACAGATTGCACTTGTGGACTTTCAAAAAAACCACCAAATTGTGACGGTTCACATAAATATATTTGAACAGCTTGATTTTCAATTAACTAAAAATTTTATTTAGTTAAAATCATTCACATGTTATCAATGCGTTCGAGTCATGCTTTCTGGAACACAAAGAATAAAATCAGCTTTTCCAACATGTTCTTTTTCCAAGGAATAAATTGAATCCTGTGTCACCGTAGAAATAGTCGCAATTGTTGCATCCGGTTTAGATTGTAGAATGTACCAAAGTATCCCCTGGTAAAAATCAGAATGATATGCGCCATTGATATGGTAAAAAATCCCATTGGATTTTTTATTCAAAAGTATGAAATGAGCCATTGTAGCATCCTTTAATGCTTGAGCCTCTAGCATGTTTTTTCCACCCATATGTTGCTCCATTTCTTTTAAAACAGCATATTGAGAAAGCGTAGAATCTATCTTAAAATTTAAAGGTACCATGAAACTTTTTTCATTGCTACTTATGGTATCTAATGCTGTTCTACCTTTTTTGAAAAGCAAGGACGCATATTTTCGAGGAACATTTGTCGCAGTACAATTAATTTTATTCTCTTTCGCAAAGTCCAGAAGTGGTTTATAATCCGTTTTATAATTTGGCCATAATCTGCAAGAATCCTCGAATTTTTTTGCGTCCATTTTTCCTTCCAAATAAAAATTTAATATGTCTTGCTGATCCTGCTCAAACATTTCAAATCCAACTTGCAAGTTCAATCCATGCTTTGTGTATAGAGCTTTTAACAGTTCGAATTCCAACCAATGTGCAATTGGATTATCATGGTGCTCACCAAAAAATACAAATTCTTTTTCTAAAGCTACTTTCTGAAGCTTTTTGTAGCTTACCTTTTTCCCTTTGGCATTATAAATAACAAAGGCTTCTTCATGTTGTGCGAAAATTGGACTAATCGAACTAAACGTGCTAAAAAAAATAAACGAGAGTTTGAAAAAATGTTTCATACAGAATTTGTTTTTAGTGGAAATCTTTGCTATTTATTAACACAATAATAGAAAAAATAAGGGGAATAATGCTTATTTTTGAACTATTCTATGAACAATCGTCAGACAATTTTCAAAGGTATAAAAACCTTAATCTCTCGTTTAGGAATCGTTTTCTTAATGATGACGCTTTGTAGATTTCTATTCTTTTTTTTTAACCAAGATAGTTTTTCTAATGCTGGACTATTAGAATTTGCTGTTGCTTCGTGGTTTGATACCATTACCATTACCTTGTATTTTTTACCTTTTATTGTGCTGCATTTTCTACCTACACCGGAAAAACTATTCAAGCTGAAAGAAATCATATTAAAAATTTATTTTCATTTGACCAATACCTTGATGATAGGTCTAAATCTTCTAGATATTGAATATTTCAAATTTACCAGCAAGCGTTCAACATTTGATTTATTTGCGATTTTAGGAGCTGGGAGTGATTTCTCTCAACTTGCAATGACATTTATTCAAGACTTTTGGATTCTCCTCCTTTTTCTTGTTGCTTTTGCGACACTATCAGAATGGTTGTATCGAAAAACAAAAAACTCCTACTACAGGTCTCAAAAAATACTCCTTCCATTTCTTGTAAATATTTTCATTTTTCTTCCCCTTTTAATTATTATTGGACGTGGCGGTTTTCAGCTAAAACCAATCGGAATGATGGAGGCGTCAAAATTTAGTAATCCAGAAAATTCTGCCCTTGTCCTAAACACACCTTTCACCATGATAAAATCCTATGGAAAGGAAAGACTAGAAATAAAAAGCTACTATTCGCTTGAGGAAGAACTTAAAATTTTCAATCCAATACAACTCAGCAAACCACAGTACATTTTACCCGATGGAACAAATGTTGTAGTAATCATTCTAGAAAGTTTCGGAAACGAATTCGTTGGTGCTTTTAACGGTGCAAAAAGCTACACACCATTTTTCGATTCCATAATCGGACAATCTTTAACATTTGAAAATGGTATTGCAAACGGGAAAAAATCAATTGAAGCAGTTCCTGCAATTCTTGCTTCCATTCCAAGTTTAATGGACAATCCGTACATCTCCTCTCCTTACGGAAATAATAAAATCGTGTCTTTGGCTTCAATTTTAAAGAAACAAGGATATGCAACCGCTTTTTACCATGGAGCAACGAATGGTTCTATGCGTTTTGATGGTTTTGCAGCGCAAGCTGGATTTGATCATTACTTTGGACGCTATGAATACAATAACGACAACCATTTTGATAAAACATGGGGAATCTTGGATGAATATTTCAATCCTTGGACGGCGAAACAATTGACAAAATTGAAAGAACCATTCTTTGGAACACTATTTACACTTTCCTCTCATCACCCCTATTTTATTCCGTCACACATGCGATTGCGGGTTCGAAAAGGAAGACAACCAATCGCTGCATCCATAAATTATGGCGATATCTCCTTGCGAAAATTCTTTGAAGAAGCAAAAAAACAACCTTGGTACAGAAACACTCTATTTGTTTTAGTGGCAGATCACACACCTGCTACAAAAGATCCTATTTATAACCAAAGAAGATTCATGTATAAAATTCCAATCGCTTTTTATCACCCCTCAAAACTACTAAAAGCAAAAAGAGAACCTATTATCTTTCAGCAATTAGATATTATGCCAACAATTTTAGATCTTCTAAATATAAATACGACCTACTATTCTTATGGCAAATCCTATTTCAACACATCTGAAAGAGAAGCAATTACCTATCTAGAAGGTTCTTATTTTTACTTTTTGAAAAACCACATGTACACCTATTCGAATGAAAAGGCACGAAATTTGTATGGTTTTGAAAATCGAAAAGAGCCAGCGATTGACTCTCTTTCCTACTTCAAATCGGAAAGTAAAACTGTTGAAAAGCGCATAAAAGCAATAATTCAGAGGTACAATCGCGACTTGATTCATAACAAAACGGTAGTAGAATGAAACAAAAAATCCGATTTATCATCAACCCAATTTCTGGTGTAGGAACAAAGGGCGAGTTACCGCAGATTATTAAGGAAAACCTAGATCTTTCTAAATTCGACTACGATATTGCAACAACAGAGTATAAAAATCATGCAAAAGAAATCGCCTACCAAGCATCTTTGGAAGGAATAGATATTATTTGCGCAGTTGGAGGAGATGGCTCTGTGCATGAAGTTGGAACAGCATTAATTGGAACGCAAACAAAACTTGCTATTTTACCATGTGGATCGGGAAATGGACTAGCACGTCATTTAGGAATTCCAATGAATCTAGCCAAAGCAATTCAGTGTATTAATAACGATGATTCTATTAGGATGGATACTGTTCTAGTGAATGACAAACCTTTTTTAGGAATCGGAGGTTATGGATTTGATGCCTTAATCGCAAGGAAATTTGATAATTACCATAGACGCGGATTTTGGAGTTACGTGAAACTAATTCTTCGAGAATTTATCCGATACAATCCAATAAATATTTCTGTTGATTTAAATGGTGAAATTAAAAGCATGCCCGTAGTGCTCTGTACAATTGCCAATTCCTCTGAATTTGGAAATGGGTTTGTAGTTTCACCGACATCAAAAATAACAGATGGAAAAATAGAATTGTGCTTGTTAAAACCATTTTCTATATGGTCAGCTCCAAGTGTAGCGTATCGATTTTTTAAACGAACTTCACATAAATCAAAGTTTTCAGAGGTTATTTCCTTTGAAAAAGCTAGAATAAAACTGTCGCAAAACATGGCGCATTACGATGGTGAACCTTTTGATGTTCGGGAAGAATTGAATGTTCAGGTAATTCCAAGTAGCTTAAACATATTAATTGGTTCAAACCCCAGCAATAAATAAATTATGTCATTAATTGATCTAGATATTTCAGAATTAATCCAAAAATTAGATACGCTTTCGCCTTCTGCGAAAGCCGAATGGGGGGAAATGTCTGCGCAACGAATGGTCGAACATCTATCCGAGAGTATCATGATTTCTTCTGGGAAAAAGAAATTTCCATTGGAAATAACGGAAGACAAAATTTCTAAAATGCAAGAGTTTTTAGCTTCCGATAAGCCTATGGCTCGAAATATTGAGGTTTCATTTGCTAAAAAGAACACAGAATTGCGTCACGATGAAATCGAATTGGCTATCGATGAATTTTTATTGGAATGGATCGACTTTGAGGAACATTTTGGTGAAAATGAAAACAGAACGGAGCAACATCCATACTATGGCGATTTGAATTATGAGCAATGGTGTAGGTTACATGCAAAGCATTTTACCCATCACTTCGAGCAATTCAATCTTTTGAAATAAAGTAACCTACGAAATTAGTTCTTTCCGTTTCCTACTGCTTTAACCTTATTTTCCGCAGGAACAGATTGCATTTCAGTTTTCTTCGTTTTTTCTGATTTTGCAGGAATTTGCGTTGAAGGAACAACCGTTGAAGGCGCAGTCGTTGGAACTGGAGCAGATTCATTCTTTATCTCTGTAGCAGGAGATGCAGGAACTCTTTTTACTTGTTTTTTTGCCGCATCTTTTTCAGAAACTTGGGCACCAGCACCAAAAGAAATAACAGTTAAAACTGCAACGGTCAAAATTTTAGAAAATGTTTTCATAGTTTTGCTTTTATATTCAATCGTTAATTGCTCTTAAGCTTTTAATCTTAAGAATAAAACTAATCAAAAAATGAATCGGAACGAAATATAACAGAGTAAAATTTAAATTTATTATGATAATAATCTATTCCTTCGCAATCGGAAGTTTTTTGGGAACAATCAATTACCTTTATTTCCGCAAACAAGGATATACTTCCTATACCATTCTAATTCTCGGTGTTTTCGCCTTTACTTCCATTTCCTTTACCTTTTTGAAATTCTTTTTTTAATCCATTTTTAGTACCTTGGTATAGCTTATGAAGTCAGTAATTCAAGTATATATTATTGAAACAAAAAGTGTATAGAGAGCCCTTACTCAAAACGAATTTTTTCTTTTTAATTTCCAAGAACCTTCATTGCATTAAACTTTCGGTTGATTTCTATATCGAAAGTAGCCGTTGGAAGTTCATTTTTTGGATAGAATTCCGATAATCGGTTCCTCTTTGCTTACAAGTGCACAAGGTACATTCGGTTTGGTGCATCTTAAGGTAAATCAACTTGATGTACTCAAAAGTTTGAAATTTACAGCGTTTAATTTTCGAATTCTTCTTATAATAGGAAGTATTTTTCTCACCATAAATTTTATTTCAATTGAAGGAGTAATTATTTCACCAGTGATAAATGTGCTTATTTCTACCTATATTTATCTTCAAATAAATGTTCCAATTTTGAATTCAACAACAGCATGATAGGACTAAAATCAACCTTTCCCTCCAATTCGCTTGAAGATTGGATTGTGCAATTAAAGAAAGATCTGAAAGGGGATGATTTTTCAAAATTACTCCGGCAAGATGAAATAGAAGAAATCGAATTTCCTACATTCCACCATGCAGATAGTGGCGCTATTGTGAATCAAGTGCCAGGAAAATATCCATTTACACGTGGCATAAAAAGTTCAAATAACAACGGTTGGAACAATGGACATTTAATTCATGTAACAGAGGAGAAAATTGCAAATCACAAAGCATTAGAACTTTTAATGAAAGGCTGCGATTTATTAATCTTTGACCTTTCTAATTCACATTCCTACGATTGGTCCAAATTATTTGAAGAAATTTATTTTGAACACATTACAGTGCAAATTAAATTAAGTAAAAGCGAGCATTTCGATAGTTTAAAAAGCTACTTCCAAAACGAAATTCCAAAAACAATTCAATTTAATTGTGATTTTTTAAATCAAGAAAACGCCGAACTTTTTGAACAATTAGCAAAGTATTCCTTTACAAGGCAATTCCCATTTTGTTTAGTTGATGGTTTTTCCGTGCAACAAACTGGCGCAACAACATGGCAAGAAATAGCATTTTGCTTATCTTCAGGTAATACATACCTTAATCGCTTAATCCATTCAGGTTTCACGATTGATCAGGCGGCGGCTTGTATTCATTTTTCAATCGGAATTGGTTCAAACTATTTTATGGAAATTGCAAAAATTCGAGCACTGAAGCAAGTTTGGGCCGCTGTGATAAAAGAATATAAACCGGTTCATAACTGTACATTTAACTGTGTGATAAACGCAAATATTGGATGGACAAATAAATCACTTTTAGATCCACATACAAATTTATTGCGCCAAACTACCGAAGTAATGTCTGCAATTTCTGGTGGAATAGATACTATTATTGTACATCCTTACGATAGTCTTTCTGCGAATGGAACAAGTGTTCTGGCAGAACGAATGGCATTGAATATTCCGCTAATTCTAAAAGAAGAAAGTTATTTTGATGGTGTAATCGATCCTTTGGGTGGAAGTTATGTAGTAGAAGAATTAACGCAAAAAATCGCAAAAAAAGCATGGCACTTTTTTCAATCACTAGAGGAACAAGGTGGGATTTTCAATCAAGAAGCACAAAATATACTTGCAACGTCTGTTCATTCGAAGGCAGAGCTAAAGATAGCAGAAATAAGAGACGGAAAGAAAACGTTAATTGGCATAAATAAATATCCCAACAATTCTCCGGAATCGAATTATTTTTTAAAACAAAAAACGTATTTAGGGATGCAACAACTTATTTTTGAACGCGCATTAATTGCTATACAATGAATCGTATAAATTTCGCCAAAATTCCATTTAACGAAAAGTTTGAATCCGCAACTGGAGAATCTTCGGTATCCATTGAAACGGCTGAAAAAATTGATTTACATTCTTTTTATCAAGCAAAAGATATCGAAAATACCGAGCATATTGGATACGTTGCCGGAATTGCACCGTATTTACGTGGTCCTTATTCCTCCATGTATGCAATTCGTCCGTGGACAATTCGCCAATATGCTGGTTTTTCAACAGCAGAAGAATCAAATGCATTTTATAGAAGAAACCTAGCCGGTGGACAAAAAGGATTGTCTGTTGCTTTTGATTTAGCAACGCATAGAGGCTACGATTCAGATCATGAGCGCGTTGTAGGCGATGTTGGAAAAGCAGGCGTCGCTATAGACTCCATTTTGGATATGAAAATTCTTTTCGAT
>CANJSS010000041.1 GCA_947476955.1 Flavobacteriales bacterium | reverse complement strand
TTGATCTAGCAAAAAAAGGCTATTCTTTGCGCTTTAGAAAGCGCAATTTTGAGGATGGAACCATTTCCTACAGCATGCAGTTGAAAAACGAAATGACGGAACTTTCCGCAATTCGAATGGAAGTAGATGAGCCAGAATTAGATTTCTACAAACTACAAAAATCGGGAGAATGGGTTTCTATCACCACTGTTCTGGATCAATTATTTGCGCATCTTTCCTCTCAAAATCCAGCAGAAATATCCCCTGCAACTGCTACATCTATAGAATTAATCTGCGAATGGATCCAATTTAAGGCAAGTTCGCCAATTTCTGCTTTTCAAAAAATTCGGTTCTTAGAAGGCGATGCTGTTGGTTTGGAAATTATACAAAAATTGGCGCCTGTATTGGTTGGCAGTTCGCACCGTTCTAGAATGCATGTTTACCTTGATCCAACCTCATCAAAGGAAGAATGGAAGCAACTTCCGAAAAATAAAATGGCAGCAAACATGTTGCCCGAATTCTTTCGAATGAACCCTACATATACTTGGCTTTTAGAAGCTTCCGTGGACGCTTCCCGTTTTTATTCGTTGGTACAACCGCAAAAAACACCATTTGATATTGCAGAACTCGAAGTGGAAAACAAATACAGCGAAAAACTGGAAGGAACCAAATTTTTAGACATTTTTGAAAAAACACTCACCGAAGATTTTGGTTTGAAGAAAGAATTTTCCTCAAAATACAAACAAAGCGTTACGTTTTATGGCTATTAATGGCTGAAACAACGTGGCTTTTCGTTATTGCCGAAAATACTGTAAGCCCTGAATTTTCATTGTCCAGACGCCGTTTGCATCCGCTTTTGGTTCTTCATCGATACTCAATTGGTAAGAATTTGAACTTCCGATTTTCATATGCGTTTTGGAGGAATTCATTACTGCTTTGCCAATTTGAACGCTGATACAATTACACAATTCCTGGTTTGCACAAGGATTACAACTGTTTTTAAAAGAACCGTCTTCTCCATCTATTAGGATTTCACTCATAGTTGTAGTATTTAACAAATTGTCGTAAACCGGAATTGTTTGCCATTTCCCTTGAAAATCAGAATTGTATTTATATACCGGTTTGTTGCATGAAACGAGTAAAAAACAGAATGCTAGAAAGGAAAGAAAAATTAGTGGATATTTTTTCATGGAAGGCTTTTTATAGCTGGAAAGTTACTTATTTTTTGATAAGGACAGAAAAATATTTTTGAAAAAGGAAATTAGAATCAACCTTAATTCAGATAGTATTTTTTTCAACCTTTTTAAAGTTGAAGTTCCTCAACATAGATATTCCTATATGTTGCAAACCAAATTTCATTCAAACTATTCAGATGTTCATAACTTTACAGCATTACTTGCTATTTTTGAGGTTTTAAAAATTAAATTAGAGATTTATAATTAACCTTTTTTTAAATTATTTCTCATGAAAAAAATCTTCAAACTTATCTTAATTGGCGTTTCTGTTGCGGTAATTGCCCCTGCTTGTTCCATTGAAAAAAGAGTGCACAATCCTGGTTACCATATTACTTGGAACGCGCTGAAAAGCTCTAGTAATGGCATAGAAAATGCAGAAAATGCAGATGCGACAAAAAATCAAGCTAGCACAGCTGATAGTAAAGTACAAACTAGTGTTGCTCAATCTATCTTAAATAATTCCGCTGCTACACATGAAGTGAAACCCAACGCACAGGCTGCAACTAAAATAGTACCGGTTGTAACTAAAAATCCTACCGTTGATGCACCAATTGCAAACAAAAAATCACCGAATCACCAAGGGTTAAAAACAGTAGTTAAAGCTGAAGCTGCCAAGAAGGCCGTAAGAAATGTACAAGCAAACGATAGCGATGATGAACTGATTTTACTCTATCTTTTGGCAATCTTTATCCCATTTGTTGCGGTTGGAATTGTGACAGATTGGGATTTAACAGATGTTGTAATCAACCTGCTTTTAAGTTTACTATGTTATATCCCTGGTGTAATTCATGCATTCATAAAAATTAGAGACAACAGATAATTACTAATTTACACGTGAAAAAACATTTGTTGCTCTTTCTAATAGGAGGGATGATCGCACTTCCAATCGTTTTGCTGATCTTCCCTCCTACTTATTTTGATGAAGGACAATCCACGTGTCTGTCAGTTATTTTATTGGATAAAACTTGTCCTGGTTGCGGACTCACAAGAGCAACACAACACCTGATTCATTTTGATTTTTTGGCGGCTTTCCGCTTCAATAAATTATCTTTTGTTGTATTCCCATTCCTCGTGTATTGGTATGCAAAAGAATTTATTAAAATCTGGAAGAAATACCGCTCTCTAGCCTAAACAAAAACGGGCCACCTCTATTTATTAGAAGTTTTAGCGCTGCAAATTAAAATGAATTACATCAAGAGAATCAATCTAGAAATCAGAAAAAAAAGGCCCGAGAAATTCTCAGACCTAATATTTAGAAGGATGGATTTATTTCAAATCGAATCGATCCAAGTTCATGACTTTTGTCCACGCCGCGACAAAATCGTTCACTAATTTTTCGTTTGCATCCGCACTCGCATACACTTCTGCCAAAGCACGTAGTTCGGAGTTCGAACCAAAAATTAAATCCGCGCGTGTTGCCGTCCAAACCCGTTTACCAGTTGTGCGGTCTGTTCCTTCAAACACTTCTTTCGTGTCGGAGGTTGCTTTCCAAACGATATCCATATCCAACAAATTAACAAAGTAATCATTCGATAAAACACCTGGTCGTGCAGTGAAAACACCATCTTTTGAATTGGAATAATTTGCATCCAAGACACGCATTCCGCCAATTAAAACCGTCATTTCTGGCGGAGTCAATCGGAGTAATTGCGCTTTATCGACCAATAATTCTTCTGTAGAAATAGTATATTGCGTTTTGGAATAATTACGGAAACCATCTGCCATCGGTTCTAAAACCGCCATCGATTTTACATCCGTTTGCTCTTGCAGCGCGTCCATTCGTCCTGCCAAGAATGGCACTTCCACTGGAAAACCAGCTTTTTTCGCTGCTTGTTCCACCGCTGCTGATCCTCCCAAAACAATTAAATCCGCAATGGAAACTTTCTTAGAAACAGCTTTAGCATTGAAATCCTTTTGAATTTTTCCAAGAGCAATCAAAACCTTTTGCAATTGTGCCGGGTTGTTAACCTCCCAGTTTCTTTGGGGTTCCAATTGGATGCGCGCACCATTTGCACCACCTCTTTTGTCCGAGCCTCTAAACGTGGAGGCAGAAGCCCAAGCTGTTTCTATTAATTCACTCGAAGTCAGTCCAGATGCCAAAATCGTTGTTTTTAGCTGCGCGATATCTTGTTTATCTATTATTTCATGGTTTACGGCAGGAATTGGGTCTTGCCAAATGAGATCTTCCTTCGGAACTTCAGGTCCAAGGTACAAATCGTTCGGCCCCATGTCGCGGTGGGTTAATTTGAACCAAGCGCGAGCAAAAGCATCTTCAAATTCTTTTGGATTTTCCAAAAATCGTTTGGATATTTTTCCGTAAGCCGGGTCAAAACGCATGGAAAGATCGGTTGTTAACATCGTAGGTAACTGCTTTTTTGTAGCATCGAACGCATCGGGAATACTCGCTGAAGCGTCTCTTGCAACCCATTGGTTCGCGCCAGCAGGACTTTTAGATAATTCCCATTCATTGGCAAACAAAAGTGCAAAAAAATCGTGGCTCCATTTTGTTGGTGTTGTTGTCCATGTTACTTCCAAGCCAGATGTAATTGCATCGGCGCCTTTTCCAGTTTTGTAGGTGCTTTTCCAGCCCAAACCTTGTTCTTCGATCGACGCAGCTTCCGGTTCAGCACCAACATATGTTGCAGGTCCTGCACCGTGCGTTTTACCAAACGAGTGTCCGCCAGCAATTAGTGCAACTGTTTCCTCGTCGTTCATTCCCATTCTCCCGAATGTTTCTCGAATGTCTAATGCCGCAGCAAGCGGATCAGGATTCCCGTTTGGCCCTTCCGGGTTAACATAAATCAATCCCATTTGTACCGCAGCAAGTGGATTTTCCAATTGCCGGTCGCCAGAATAGCGCTTGTCTTCCAACCATTTCTTTTCTGAACCCCAATAAATATCTTTTTCCGGTTCCCAAACATCTACTCTACCACCAGCAAAACCAAACGTTTTGAAACCCATGGATTCCAAAGAAACATTTCCTGTGAGAACCATTAGATCTGCCCACGAAATTTTATTGCCATATTTTTGCTTAATCGGCCACAGCAGCCTTCTAGCTTTATCTAAATTTGCATTGTCTGGCCAACTGTTCAAGGGTGCAAATCGCTGTTGTCCGGCACTTGATCCACCGCGACCATCGCCTGTGCGATACGTTCCAGCACTGTGCCAAGCCATTCGTATAAAGAGTGGTCCATAATTACCAAAATCTGCAGGCCACCAATCCTGTGATTGCGTTAAAATTTCTGCGATATCCTTTTTAAGTGCGTAATAATCCAAGGTGGAAAACGCTTGTCTGTAGTTGAAACTTGCGTCCATTGGATTAGAAAAATTGGAATTTTGCCGCAGCACAGAAAGATCCAATTGGTTTGGCCACCAAAACCGATTCGTTGCCGTTTCAGTATTCGCAAGATTCATTTCAGCAGGTTTCGTCTCCGTTACAGGTTTGGATTTTGAGCTATTTCCAAAATTGAATGGACACTTTGCAGCGGAAGCCTCTTCATTTTTTTGTGCAGTTGCTTCATACGAGAGCAAAAGAGTAAGTGCTAGTACTAATTTTTTCATGATTTGAAATTTATGTATTAACTGAAATATGGTAACAAAAACAAATGTATTCTCTTTTGGGTAATTTATAACATCACTATATCTAATAGCCGCATAGATAATATCTATATAGTCAACGCTAACTAGTTTGATGAAATTCTTTTTCTACTTAATAAAAGAATCAAGAACTATCAAAGTAACTTTACCAAACAAAAAGAAAATTAAATCAGGGTAAAACATCTGAATTTGTGGAAAAAAGTTACTCTTTTTTTGGGAAGAAAAAAATGGAAATTCTGCGAAATGGTATCTATTTCCTTTGAAAATGTAGCGATTTTAGAATGGTCTTAAAAAAGCACATACAACTTACATTTTTAAAGGTAACACAAGAACAATTGTATACTTTCACTTTCATCGGCAATTTATGAAGATAGAGGGAGCATAATTTACGCCTTTTTTATTTCCTTTAATTCAAGTATTAAATACGCTTTCAAGGATTTTAGAAGCAATTGAATCGGTACAAAATAAAATCGGAAACTTTTAGGAACACGCACATCGGAATACGTTAGGGTGTTGGGAGCTGTTTTAGAAATTCGCCCTTGTGATTCCCGACTAGCTTGAAATTTAGTAAAGCGCCAGGTGAAAAAATTCAGAGCTATTCGTTCCATTAAATTAAAGCGCAATGGGTTTTTGAGTTTACTTTTAAAGACAATTGAAGGAAAGACCAAGCCACTAAAATAAACGTAATTTCCTTGAATGAGCCAGGCCGTAAAAAGGTCATATGAATGAATAAAATTATATGCAACGGAGTAGATGCGCAAACGCGATGCATAGGCTTTCAGGAATGTATTGTTGTATTTTTTCCAGGCGGATTCCTTAAAAATGCCTGTTTGTTTTTCATTTGTGAACAAGTTTGCAAGCCAAATGGATTGTTGTCCGATCAATTCCAATCCAGGGCTGATTAATGGATCTAGAAAAGCGCCACTATCGCCAATTAATGCAATCCCTTTCGAGTATAATTTTTCTGAGACATATGGCACGGATTCAATGTGTCGAATCGGACCTCTTTCTGCATTTTTTGTAATAATGGAAAGTTGCGCATCCGTTTCTAAAAGCTCGAGAAAATAGGATTCATGCTCGTCGAATTGCACCTCGTTTTTGTCAAACACAACTCCAATACTTGTGTTTACATCGTCCAAACGTATGATCCACCACCAACTGTTCTTGCGCATCAAATGGGTCGTACTAAATTTTCTGAGTCCAACCGAGCACGTATCCCAATGTTCATTTTTAGGCGTATCCCATAATTCTACAGGAGCAATATTTTTGAAATGGGCCATTATAGAACCGGTATTCAGTTCAATTTTTTGGTCGTTCCAGTTTAATTTGTTGGCAATATATCTCGCCCTCCCGCTCGCGTCTACTAGCCATTTGGATCGCACACGAATAGTTTTTCCTTCTAATTCTATTTCTAGTTCATTGTTGAAATCAATAAAATTAGCCGCAACAATAGTTGCGGGTCTAAAAACAACAACGCCCTTACCTTTTACCTCATCTAACATCTGCTCATCAAAAACACTTCTATTCAAGTGGTAGCCTTTAATCAAGCCTGGAAAAGTTGGACTTGCAAATTCAGCGATTTTGGAGGGGTCTGAACTGTTCGTCTCATTAAATAAAAATCGAACGCCCGTTTTTTGAACATGTTTTTCCAAAAGATGCTGTATTCCCAATGATTCAATAAAAAGTGCCGTCATATCTACAACCGATTCTCCTATTTTCTGAGGGAAAGTCTCACTTTTTTCAATGATAAGAATTTTAAATTCCGGATCAATCTTTAAAATAGACAAACACAAAAAAGTTGCCGAAGTTCCTCCTCCGATAATAATTAAATCGAATATCTCCTGTTCGGAGTTAGAAATGTTACTGTTTTCATTCATTCTAGCCTCATTTTATTGCTTCATACTAACAATAACTTTTCCTTTCGCTCTGTTTTTTTGAAGGTACACTAGCGCATTTACTGCATCTTCGAATGGAAAAACTTGATCTACTATCGGTTTGATTTTTTCTGCTTCCACCAAATCCCGAATGTAATTCAAGGTTGTTTGATTTGGATAGCTCCAAACATGCTTATAAAACACATTTTTTCTTCGCATGCGGAACAGCAGAATACTACCTTTCACCCAAAATAGGAAGCGGAAAACTTTTGCCACTCCCACTTTTTTCAACGTTGCATCATCATGGTGCCCTGCAATACTTATAATTTTTCCGCCATTTCTAACTACTTTCAATGCTTTGCCAGTGTAGCTTCCACCTAGCGTATCGTAGACAACATCGACGTTTCGCACAATTTTTCTATAATCTTCCTTTGTGTAATCTATTACGCAATCTGCGCCGAGCTTTTTAACCCATTCCACGTTGCTTGTGCTGGTTGTTGTATACACATACGCGCCTAAATATTTAGCATACTGAATTGCAAAAGATCCAATGCCGCCTGAACCAGCATGAATCAAAACCGATGTTCCTTCTTTAATTTCTGCAACTTTAAAAGAATCAACCACAGTGCATCCAACCAATGGAATTCCTGCTGCCTCCTCAAAATTTATGTTCTTTGGTTTTAGTGCAACCATATCTGATCGCACAATGATTTGAGTGGCAATAGTTCCCATTTGCTCCCAAGGAACTTTAGCATAAACCGCATCGCCAAGATTAAAATCCTTCACATTTCCCCCTTTTCCAATAACAACTCCGGAAAGGTCGAAACCAATTGGAAATGGTCGAGTCGGGCGCATAATAATAATGGCCATACCATAAATAATCTTATAATCAACGGGATTAAGTCCGGCAGCAAACACTTCAATCACAAGGTCGTTTTCGCTCGGTTTACCCAGTTCTTTGTCTAGAAATTGGAGGTTTTTACGAATAATTAAACCATATTTTTGGAGAAAAAGCGCTTTCATTTTATTTGTGCAGATTTGCAGGTCAATAAACACCTTTTAGTATTTTAAGCTAAATCAAATATATTAAAATAATTAATTAAAATGAGACATTTAGTTTAGGAATGCGGCAAAATAAAAAAGTCAAGTCAAGAAAATTGTTTAGTTAAAACCCGAAAATACTACGCCAACAAAAAGTTAATTGTTAGATTAAATCCAAACCTGTTTTGGCTGAAAAAAGAGCGAAAAGTATTTTTATTTGTACAATTAAATCCTTGATCTAAAGCCACCTCCGTTGCCAATATTGAAGCGAAGGAACAACTCAAATCCACCGCGTGCTTTGGAAACAGTGGTTAAACTTGAGACATTTATGTCATAGGCGAATCCTGCCGAAAACTGGTCATACTCAAACATAAATTTTCCGATTAAAGCGTCCTTAAATCTACTGAAAAGTCCGAAGTAAAGTGCTGCAGGACGAGTAAATCCCGTCGCCTTTGAGCCTTCGCTCAATTGGTATTTATAATAAAGGCCATAAAGAATTTCCATAGTAGATTTTTGGCGTTGAAAATAGATTCCTGGCAACAATGAAGCACGTGAATTAAGCAATCCGATTTCCGCATTGACAAAAGCCGACCAGCGCATATAGAGGTTTTCAGAGTTTTTATCGACGAAAGAATATCCAGGACGATTCACGTGGTAGACTGCTACCCCAGCATTAATTGCGCGCTGATTATTTTGTGTCATATATCCTTGTTTTTCCTTGTATGTGTATACCAAACCTGTTCCTGCATCAAGAAAAATGAAGGATGGAGAATTAAAGGTTTCACCTGATGAAAGTGCAGCATTGTAACTTGTTCCATCATATTGACTCCCCCAACGGCCGCCATTCGGGTCAAGTGAGCGTTGCCCAAAACCAGTGTACATCCCTAAACCGATGGTGCTTTTACGGTTGATGATAAGATGGTAGCAAAGGGATAAGTTTACACTCGTAGTTTTTACTTTCATTTCTCCAACTTGATCATTGAAAAAGCTAAGGCCAGCGGCGATAATACCTTTTTTATTGCGCTTTTTCTCATTCAACCTGGCATCAAAGGAAGCCGCAATAGTTTTATAAGGAACCGCAAAAGAATTCCATTGACTGCGGTAGTTTACGATCCCCTGCATCGGAGAATTTGCTCCCGCCAGTCCAGGATTTAAGGATAGTGGAGAATATTCCATTTGGGAAAAATGGACATCTTGCGCAACTAAATTTCCCCCTAAGAATAGAAGCAATGCAATCGTGTATTTTATATGTTTATTCATTTTTTTAATTTGTTTAGCGCACTAATGCAAGATTTCCCGATTCTTCAATATAAGTCCCATCGGAAAGTGCGACCTTAATTTTATATGCATAAATCCCTGAATTCAATTCTTTTCCGCGGAATGTACCATCCCAGCACTGCTGATCCACCTCAGTTGTTTGAAATACCTTTTCACCCCAGCGGTCATAAACAGCATACTCGAGTTTAGTGATACAATTTCCATAGATACACAAGGAATTATTGGCAGTTGTACCGGTACCATTTGGTGAGAATGCCGTTGGTATGTATACGTCTCCGCATACTATTTGTACATAAATAATTACCGTATCAACACCGGTGCACCCGGAAAGGTCTGTACCTGTAACTATGTATGTTGTTGTGGAAGTTGGCGTCACATCGGTTGCTGGGCAAGTCCCACACGACAAACCATTTGATGGTGTCCAACTATAAGAAGCAGCCCCCGTTGCGTTTAGCTGAACAGTTGCCCCTTGAAGAATATTTGTCGCTGATGCATTTGCAACGACATTCAAATTGCCCGACAAGCCAAGTGGATATGTTTCAGATACTGCACATCCATTGGCATCGGTAACTGTTAATGAATAGGAAGTGTTCCCAGGCAATGCAGTGATTGAAGTTCCACTTGTTCCGTTTGACCATAAATAGTTATATGGAGCAGTACCATTGGTGGCAACTGCGCTGATTTCTCCACTACCAGGATTTGTGCAGTCGACATTGGTGATCGTTTCAGTAATTATAATTGCATTCGCTTCGGTAATTATTGCAGTAGCAGAACTTATACAACCTGCAGCGTCGGTAACAGCCACGGTATATTCCCCATCGTATAATCCAGTTGCTGTTGCTCCCGAACCTCCCAGTGGTGTCCAAGCATAAGTATAAGGAGAACTCCCTCCTGATGCAGTAACTGTTGCCGACCCATCATTTCCACCAAAGCAGGTAACATTTGTTAAATTTGAAATACTGACAGTTGGCCCGCCAATATTAGGAACGACGATATAAATACTGTCTGTGCAACCATTTTGATCTTGAACATTTACATTGTAAACTCCTGCAGGGATATTGCTTGCCACGAGTCCTGTTCCGCCATTTGGTTGCCAGTTATAGGTATAAGCTCCAATTCCACCCGTAACTATAATTGTTGCACCTCCATTGCTGACGCCGCAATTAGCAGGTGTAATAATACCAGGATTAATTGCGATAGCTGTTGGGCTTGCAATAGTTACTGTTGTTGTATTTGTGCATCCAGCTCCATCAGTTACCATTACGGCGTAAGTGTTTGGGGGTAATGCATTTTGAGTCGAACCTGTAAGAGCCCCCGGAGACCAAACATATGTTAATGTTCCAGTTCCGCCTGTTGCGGCCACCACTGCCGAACCATTATTTGCTCCGAAACAGGTCACGTTGGAGGAATTCACAACAGATATACTTGGACCATTAATTGTGTTAATGGTCGCATTTCCATTGGACGTGCAACCATTCGCATCCGTCACAATTACGCTATAAATTCCTGCTGCAAGTGATGAAATACTTGCACCTGATCCAACATTTGGAGTCCAAGCATATGAATAAGGCGCCGTTCCACCGCTGACGGCAGCTGTAACTGTTCCTGAATTTGCACCACAGTTGGTAGTAGTTGCCGAACCGGCAACACTTAAAGCGGCTGCAGGTTGAGTAATGGTTACCGTTGTTGATCCTGGACAGTTATTGGCATCTAAAACATTCACAGTATAAGTCCCCGCTGTAAGGGTATTTTGTGTTATTCCTGAAAGCCCCCCTGGCGTCCATGTATACGTATAGTTTGCTGTTCCACCTATCGCATTTAATGTTGCAGTTCCATTGCTTCCAGCGAAACAAGAGACGGGGGTTATTGTTGCATTAACGTTAATTGTAGGGCAAGGGCTCGTCGAGCAAGAAAGGATTCCAGCGGCGCTATTCAAGATAAGCACGGTTCCATTTCCGTCGGTAATTTGAAGAGGATACGTAGAAATGCTTTGTGATGCCCCTGTTCCAATGACCGTCCATGTCGTAACCGAATTAGTGCATTGAGTGGGTGTACAACCATTATAAATATTGAAAAACGGTATGAATTGGGGAGTTCCTCCGCATGCAGTGCATTCTGCTGCATTGGCTGGGGTTATTGTGGTGGTGGTGGTGGTTCCTTGACTCCATGTATATGTCGGACTGCCACCTGAAACGGTGAGTTGACCATTTGCCTCCTGGCAAACTATAAGGCTTGCACATGCCCCAACATTGATGGTTATTGTTTCGGAACCACACGGCAATGTATAAGTAACAATTTGTGCTCCAACGCCTGCTGATGTTGGATTAAAAATTCCGCTGGCATTCACTCCCGTCCCTGACCATATTCCACCAGCAGTAGCCGCGGTCAAAGTAATTGGCCCATCGGTTACACACACATCTTGAGGTATACAGATTGTAGCATCACAGCAGGTGGTTGCGATTGGCACACAGGCCGACGCAGAGAATATTTGAACACCACCACTCCGAGAAGTGTTTGTGGAATTTCCTGTCCCTCCACAAGCAATGATTTCTCCGCCTGAATTTACCTTAACATCATAAACTCTGAAAGTTGTAGCATAAAATGCTTGTTGCACTAGATTTGAATTAAATTTATAAACTCCAGTTTGGGAGCCAACATAAATATTACCGCAGTTATCAATATCAATACCACTATTGGTGACTTGATTTCCACCAAGGAAAACACTGTTGAATGCCCCGCCAACTATAGCAACAGAGGAAATCAAGGCACCGGAGGACAAAGAGCGCTTTTGAAGTTGATTGCCACGGTGAACATAAACCGCATTGGCATCAGCGCGAATAGCCATGATTCCTGCATTATCGTATCGGAAGTCTTCACATTTGTAGCCAAATCCTATACCATGATTATTTTTATAGAAACTGGAACTTCCAATTGGACAAAGGTTGAAGTTATTATTTATATAGCCTATGGTATCATGCGTGAGAAAGTAATATTTTCCATTAGGTGCTGATGTAATCGCCCTGACTTCCTCTAGATTGGGAGGAAAGGAGAACATTGGTCCTGTGGAAATGAATTGCTCGTTGGAAATGTTTAGCGTACTTGTGTTAACATTATAGATTACTGCATCCAATTGAAATACAGCTCCTCCCGTTCCACCAATAATCAAGCTTGTTTGATCGCAATTGAAGGCAATTGTCCAAAATTCGGCACTCGAAATGATTCCACCTGGACTAGAATTGTTTAATAACATCGCCCCAGCTGGACTTACCTTTTGAATTTGTGCCACTGATCCTGCTGTAACATATGAATTCCCTAGATTGTCGACGACAAAGGTTCCCAACCAAACGTTTGATGTGTCATATGGTGTATTGTAAGTCCATTGAAGGGTTCCCGTTGAATTATATTTCAAGATTTGCATCGGCATAATTCCACCAAGAATATAGACATTTCCTGCTGCATCGCGCTCGCACTCCCAAACGACATCCCAGTTGGTGTTAAACGCAGGTGTTTGTGTCCATGGGTCTATAATAACTGTTTTAGTAATGTCGTATTCATTCACTGAAAATCCGATGCATCTTTGTTCTTGGGTGAATGATGATTGTATTATATTATCGTGATTTTCGGCATAAAATGTTATGGGTTTATGGTCCACAATAGCCCCAAAAAATGTTGGAATATTAAGACTTTCATCCATAATAGAGAGGTCCCTATCAAAAAGCATTTGCACTTTTTTTGGATCTGCACCTGGATGAAGAATTACCGCATATTTAATTCCTATTTGTGGGTGAACGGTATATTCTATATCCGTCTTAGGATAAATATTTTTATATACAATTTTCCTAAATCCTCTTGCACCAGAAGCAGCGGTCATTGCAGCGTTATTATTGGTATACGAGTAGTTATGATAATCACTAGTTGGACTTTCTCCAATTAATTCCACATTTCCAGAAGCTTCTTTCCATGTCATATTTACGACATCTGATTTGAACAAGAATTTTCCAATGAGTTTTTCATTTTTCTTATATTCACTAATACTTTTTGTTATTTTTTGACGCATCTCATCCCGTTGTTCTTTAGGGATTTTTGTAGCTTCCAGAAACGAGTATGAAATACCTTCATCTCCAAAAAAAATCCGCGTAGCCCCAAAATCCGCTGCGTAACGAATTTTTCCTATTACTGCATTTTCATATTCGTCAAATTGACCAATATTTTCGATAAATGATTTGCTTTTACTGTACTCCGCAGACCAAATGGGCGGAATGTTTTCTTGAGAATATAGAGATGTTAAGCACAATTTAAGTAGCACAAATAATAACAAAATTATTCCCTTCATACGTTCGTTTTTAGTTTTGAATTTAATGTTAAAAAGAATGTATTCAAACATCAATTTCACATCATTTAAGCAGTAGTATCATACTTAACATCTGGCTAAATCAATTTTAGATGGAATAACCAAATGCAATTTTTGGAGTGAATATATTTAGAAAAAAGTTAATTAAGTGTGTAAAAACGAAAAAAAATCTTGACCTGATATAAAATACTGTTTTAGGGTGAAAACATTTATGGCATTTTAATAATCGTATTGGCTGTTTTAGACTCTTGGTTTTTTTATTGTGGGGAACATGTGGGAAAAGTAAAAACCCAAACCATTGATTAACAAAAATTTGGATACTATTTTTGTGCCCCCGATAGGATTATTTCATGATCCATTGCGTTTTGGGCAGTACAAGCATAGACCCCGAACCGCTCGCGCAGTTCTTGGTTTTTCATTCGCCAGCATTTTTCAAAATACATTTTGAACACGCTGTAAAATGAAAAACCCCGACTTTTACAAGTCGGGGTTGCTTTTGTGACCTCGTTAGGATTCAAACCTAAAACCTCTACAGCCGTAATGTAGTGCTCTATTCAGTTGAGCTACGAAGCCTAATTTTCAAAGGATTTTTTTATCTTTTGAGTGTGCAAATATAGTGCTTTTTTCCATTTTACAAAGGAAAAAAAGTAAATTATTCTATAGTTGCAGATATTCCTCTATCCAAAAGCGCGGTGCACATCGGCTCTAGTCGATCGTATATACCTCGCTTTACCTGACATTTGCCATTATTGTGAATAATCCATGTGCATTGTTCCGCCTGAATCGGATTGTGTTCGCAAACTTTTACTAACGCGTCGATTACATGCTCAAAAGTATTATAATCATCGTTATAGATAATTAAATTTTTTAGTTCTAGCAAAAGGTCTTGAACCAATAAATCTATATTTTCTTCTACTTCTATATCCACTGACATATTTTTATTTATTTTTTAATTCCTTTGTTTTCTATGTACACTTTATATTCTAAACCAAATTCAGATAATTTCGCTTCTAGGTCTTTCAACTTACCTTCCGAAACTTTATAAATTATTAATTCAATAGTATTTTCAGATTGTTTGAATTCTTTTCTAAGGCTCAAACGAAGCAACCAATCTATTAAATCTCCAGGTAAACTAGAACTTTCGAAAACTACTGAAATTCTTTTCGAGGGTGCACTGAATTCATCTTTTAAATAAATTGTATCCACCGCATCTTTGAAATAATAAACCGCTGGAAGTTCTTCAACAGTAGAGGCAATTGCAGATTTAACACGTTTGTCAGTTTCATCGTAGTAAAAACTACCATGACTGTTATAGCGATTTAGTATTTCTCTAGGAAATTCATTGTATTGCTTTTTCGATACAATTTGAATGCGCTGTTCATTCGAGTTTAATTTTTCAGGAGAATCAATATATGTTGTTTTTTCATCCATTTCTTCCTCCGTATTGATTGGATTGGAAATTGGTTTAGAAACGGAAATTGGAGTTTGTAGCACACTTGTACCATTATCTATAATCAATTGTTGTGCATCATCCAAAGTAATCCTATTGCCTTTATAATACGCCGTAATAAATGGGTCTTTAAATCCTTTTTCAATTACATTTTTTTTCTTGATAATAGCGTCCTCAAATGACTCAAACATTCCAGCAGTATATTTTATTTGTCCATTTGGTAAGAGAAGCGTCATCAATTGATCTACATTATTTAATGAAGCTGAAGTTGCTGGACGATTATACACGCCAAGTTGAATTGTAAAAAATAAACCAGAATATTTTTCAATTGGCTCTGCATAAGCAGCATCAGGCGATTGATTATAGGTATACTCCTTTAAATCTTTATTACTATTCGCTTCTGACTTTTTTGAGCTTTTTTCAGTTCGAACATTAGATTTGTTCTTTTCTACTTCTGAAATTTCCGCAACAGTTTCTTTAGGCTCTGGAACAATTGGTTGCACCGTTTCCTCTTTTACAATTTCAGGTTCCTCTATTTTAGGCTCTGGAACAATTGGTTGTGCCGTTTCCTCTTTTACAATTTCCGTTTCCTCTACTTTTGGCTCCGGAACAATCGGCTGCACCGTTTCCTCCTTTACAATTTCCGTTTCCTCTACTTTTGGCTCCGGAACAATCGGCTGCCCCGTTTCCTCCTTTACAATTTCAGGTTCCTCTATTTTAGGCTCTGGAACAATCGGCTGCACCGTTTCTTCTTTTACAATTTCTGGATCTTTTAATTTTGTTTTTTGATCTATTGGCTTTTCAGTTCTAACTGGAACTTCTAAAACACTAGGCCCATTTTCATCTACTAATTTTCGCGCATCTTCCAAATTAATTCTAACACCTTTGTAATAAGCGGTAATAAATGCATCTTTTGCACCTAATTCGATGATATTTCGTTTCTTACTAAGCGCTGCCTCAAAAGAATTATACATTCCTGATGTATATTTTATTCGATTATTTGGCAAGCGTTCTGTCATTAATTCATCTAAATTATAAACAGAGGCTGGTGTTGCTGGAAGGTTAAATACGCCAATTTGAACGGTATAAAACAGACCAGAATACTTTTCAACTGGTTCTGCAATTGCCGCATCAGGAGCTTGATTATAGGAATAATCATTGACTTTTTTGTCCGTTTTATCCAATTTATTAGTGCTACTTTCTTCAGATGAAACCACCAATTCAGTTTGTTTTGAAATTAGAGTATCTTCTACTTTCGGTTCTGGAACAATTGGCTGCACTGTTTCCTCTTTTACAATTTCCGTTTCCTCTACTTTCGGTTCTGTAACCATTGGCTGCACCGTTTCCTCCTTTACATTCTCCGTTTCCTCTACTTTCGGTTCAGGCACAATTGGCTGCACTGTTTCCTCTTTTAAAATTTCCGTTTCCTCGACTTTCGGTTCTGTAACTATTGGCTGCACCGTTTCCTCCTTTGCAATCTCCGTTTCCTCTACTTTCAGCTCTTGTACATTTGAATTTGTAAGTGGAACTTGAAATATACTCGGACCATTTGCATCTACTAATTTTTGTGCATCTTCCAAATTAATTCTAACGCCTTTATAATAAGCGCTAATAAATGCGTCTTTCGCACCTATTTCCATGATTTTTCGTTTCTTTATAAGCGCCTCCTCAAAAGAATTATAGATTCCTGTAGTATATTTAATTCTTCCATTTGTCAATCGTTCCGTCATTAAATCATCTATATTAAAGACAGATTCCGCTGTTGCAGGAAGATTAAATACGCCAATTTGAACGGTGTAAAAAAGTCCCAAATACTTTTCAATTGGCTCTGCAATTGCTGCACCTGTTGCTTGATTGTAGGTGTATTCAACTGATTTGTTCTCCGTAATATCCAATTTATTAGCACTACTTTCTTCAGATGAAACCAATAATTCGGTTTGTTTTGAAATTAGAGTATCTTCTACTTTCGGTTCTGGAACAATTGGCTGTACCGTTTCCTCTTTTACAATTTCCGTCTCCTCTACTTTCGGCTCTGGTACAATTGGCTGCACCGTTTCCTCTTTTACAATTTCCGTCTCCTCTACTTTCGGTTCTGGAACAATCGGCTGCACCGTTTCTTCTTTTGCAATTTCCGGATCTTTTACTTTTGTTTTTTGATAAATTGGCCTTGAAGGTACAGGTGGAACTTGCAATACACTCGGGCCGTTAGCCTCTACTAATTTTTGTGCATCTTCCAAATTAATTCTAGTACCCTTATAATAAGCTGTAATAAAGGCATCTTGTGCGCCCAATTCTATGACATTTCGTTTCTTTACGAGCGCTTCTTCGAAAGATTTATAGATTCCTGTTGTATATTTTATTCGACCATTTGGCAGGCGTTCTGTCATTAATTCATCTAAATAATAAACGGAAGCAGCTGTTGGAGGAAGGTTAAACACGCCTATTTGAACGGTGTAAAACAGTCCTGAATACTTTTCTATTGGCTCTGAATTTACAGTGTCGAGTATTTCATTATTACTATAATCAACTGATTTATTCTCCGTAACATCCAATATCTTATTACTCTCCGCTTCTATAGGAAGAGTTGGTTTAATTACATTTACAATTTCCGTATCTTTTACTTTTTGTTTTTGATCTCTTTGCTTTGAATTTGTAAGTGGAACTTGTGTCTCAACCGGACCATTTGCTTCTGCTAAAATTTGTGCATCTTCCAAATTAATTCTAATGCCTTTGTAATAAGCCGTAACAAATGCATCCTTTACGCCCAATTCTACTACATTTCTTTTCTTGATCTGCGCTTCCTCGAAAGAATTATACATTCCTGTTGTATATTTTATTCGACCATTTGGCAAGCGTTCCGTCATTAATTGATCTATATTATAAACAGAAGCTGCTGTTGCTGGAAAATTAAACACACCAATTTGTACGGTATAAAACAGTCCTAAATACTTTTCAACTGGTTCTGCAATTGCCGCATCCGGTGCTTGATTATATGTATAAACAACTGATTTATTCTCCGTTACATCCAATTTATCCTTATTATTCTCTTCAATTGGAACAACAGGTTTAATTAGTTTTGCAATTGCTCTATCTTTTATTTTTAGTTTTTGTTCTGTTGGTTTGTTGGTTTTAATTGGAACTTCTAATACACTTGGTCCGTTTTCTTCAAGCAATTTTTGTGCATCTTCCAAATTGATTCTACTGCCTTTGTAATAAGCAGTAATAAATGCATCTTGTGCGCCCAATTGCATGACATCTCCCTTCCTTTTCTGGGCTTCATCGAAAGAATTATACATTCCAGTTGTATATTTTATCCGTCCATTTGGCAAGCGTTCCGTCATTAATTGATCAATATTATAAACTGAAGCCGCTGTTGTTGGAAGATTAAACACGCCGATTTGTACGGTATAAAACAGTCCGGAGTACTTTTCAATTGGCTCTGCAATTACTGCATCTGGTGCTTTATTATAGGTGTAATCGCCTAGAATCTTCTTTTTTAAAGTGTCGTCCGAGAAGATTTCACTTGCAATATTTTCTAGAATTTCTAGATTTAATTCATTTTCCCCTTTTGGTATACATTTTCCATTTGATTCAAGAATTCGAGCTTCTGCTAATGTTATCCTTTTTCCATCGCAATAGGCTACAGCGAATGCATCTGCATATCCTAAGGATTTGATCTGGTCTCTGGCTTTAACTACTTTTTCACTACTGTTAAAATAGCCAGCCAAATATCGCGTGAAGCCATTCTCATTTAATTTCTCACTCGAAACGGGTGTAAATTCTTTGAATAAATTATCGGGAATTGGTTTTAAGAAAGCTCCAACCTGAACTCTATATACCAATCCCGAAGGAGTTTTTATAGCTACAGGAATTATATTTTTGGAATTAGTAGAATTGTTATCTGTAAATGACAAACCAGAAACCGGAACCGCAACGAGTGCTGAGGCTATAACCAATTTAGAAATTGGTTTGATTCCTCTAACAAGTAGATTTTGCATTTTCATGGAATTATTCTGATCCTTTTGCAACAATTTATTTTGATTTTCTAGCAATGTAACTCTTTCGATTCGGAGGTTATCTATTTCATTTTCCAATGTTTTTATAACATCAATTTTTTTTCCTAAACTATAATTTTCATTAATGGAAATGGTCAAATTTTGTTGAATTAAATTCTTCAAATCTTCTCTTTGGTTATTCAATTCATCCACTAATTTACTATATTCTTTTTCATTATTAATTATTCTTTGGTAATTTAATTCATATTCTTTAAAATCTTGCGAAAGAGCTATTTTTTGTTCTTCATCAAATGTGATTTCCTGTTGAATTGAAGCAGTATCAATTGAAGACCAAATTTTTGGGATTTCTATCTTTTTTTCTTCCCAGAATGCTCGTTGCTGGTTCAAATAATTTCTTTGGGCAGATTTTTCAGAAAGTGATTTCTCCAATTTTAATTTTTCAACTCCTTTTGTAATTTTAATCGTATTTTCTATTTCTAGTATTTCACTGTTTAAATCCCCTATCCGAATAGTATAACTACTGATTTTCTGCTGTTTATCTAGTTCCGAAAATAACTTTTCTATTTCATTTTCTTCAGCAACCTCCGTCACCAGACCTTCCATTATGGCAGATTTAACTAGGTTCTTCATTTCCTGCTGCTGCTCGAATACCTTTTGCAACAAATATTTCTCCTGCGATCTATTATTTGTTGCATTAGCGTTTGTTTGTAATTCTTGGATTTGCTGATTCAATTTCTCCTGGTATTGCAGACTACCCTGAATTGGTAAATTATCATCGCTGGATTCAAGGTTTATAGCGCCTAAAATTGCCACCATTTTTTTTACCTCGATAGAGTCTGCCGAAATTTTTCCCCTCCATTCGGAAATTTCTTTCACGTCTTTAGCCTCCTGAATTTTAGCTAATTCCGTCTTCATTTTTTGACTTTCTTGTTTAGAAAGTTCAGGGTCCGTCAATTCTCGTTGCAATACAATTTCTCGCTGTTCACTTTCCTCTAAAGTAGGATCTTTTGAGTCTGAAGTCGGCTGATTTTTTAGAATATCTTTTTCGGTTTCCTGAGCTAGAAGTTGAATTTTTTCCTCTTGCAATGCACGAATTTTCTCCTTTTCATCTAGAATTAATGTTTGTACTGCAGCTAATTTTACTGAATTCGAAGCGTCCCCAATTTTTGTTTTCCGAATATTACCCTCTTCTTTTTGCAGTTTTTCCAATAGCTTATTTTCTAAAGTCAAACTTCTGTCTATTTTGTTTTTTTCTGTAACATTTGACCTTTCCAATTCTGCAACTAAACTCTCATATTCAGGAAATACCTCTATTAAAATCTTTTGTTTAGTAACGACCTTTACAGGATCTTTTGGCACGTTTATTTCATTTTTTCTGCTTTCAATCGAAGTTTCCATTTCGAGCTCAAAAACATTCAAACTCGCTAATTCTTGCTGCAATTGTGTATTCGTTGGATCCGCTACTTTTTTCAATTGAATGGCCATCTTTTCCGAACGAATTTGGTCTAAAATACTATTTTCTAAATCTAATAAACTGGTTCTTTTCTCCTCTTCCTTCAAATTTACTTTCGACTCAATCGCAAACTTCTGTGCATTGTAATATGTTTTTGTCCTAGTCACAAAAGAAATGGACGCTTCTGGATTTGATTCAATAAGTAGCGTTTGATTACTTTTTAATAGATTTCTTTGTAGGTCATTACGAATTTTTTCTAGAATTTGCTTTTCTTGAATTGCCAATGTATCGTTTCCTGTAATATAGGAAATCTCATCCAATCGTGAACCAATTTTTACTAGAATCTCTCTGTCTTCCTGTGCAAGTTTTTCCGTTTTTTCAGTCTCTGAAATAGCCAATTCTTTAATGATTTTCAGGTCACTAAAATAGGATGCATCGATTTTATTTATGGCATTTTCTTTTTCCGCCAACTCTTTTTGTTTAATCTCTTCTAAAACAGTTAACTTCTTCTGACGAACTTCAATCTTACTTTCCAATTCCGAAGATAAAATATCTAAAATCTTTTGCTCCTTCTGAAGTGCTATTATATCCGGATTCCTTTCAATTTGCTCTTCCAATTGGTCTTGTCTGTCATATATTTTTCCCAAAAGCAATTGATCTTCCGTCTGCACTAAATTGAGCGCCTCTTCCTCTCCAATACTATTGTTTAGCTCGATTGCACGCACATTTGAGCTGTAATCCGACTTGAATTCTGCATATTTTAACACTTTTTCCTCACTAGTAAGCGTGTTTGGAGCTTGAGCAACCTGAATTTCTTGCTCATATACTGCTAATTTCGCATTGGATTCTTCGAGTAAAACCAAAAGAATTTTTTCCTCCTTTAGTAATTCTCGATTTTTTGGGTCCTCCTCTAATTGCACAACTATAACTTCTTTTTCC
>CANJSS010000040.1 GCA_947476955.1 Flavobacteriales bacterium | reverse complement strand
TATTCAATTTGCGGAAAAACAAGGAATTTATAGGTATAAGAATCTCAGTATTCGCAGTTTCAAAGTGATGGGAGATGGCGCACTTGGATCTAGAGGTGCATTGTTAAAAAAATCCTATTCCGATCAACACAATCATTTTGGCGTACTGACTACAAGTCTGGAAAAAATGAAAGACGTTGCGGCAATTTGCGAGAGAACAGGTTATCAAATGAATACGCATGCGATTGGAGACTCCACAAACCATATTTTATTGGAATTATACCAACGTATATTTGAGGTAAATAAAGACCACAGGTGGAGAATTGAACATGCACAAGTTGTTGATCCGAAAGATATGGAACTTTTTGGGAAATATGCCATCTTTCCTTCAGTGCAACCAACACATGCTGTTTCAGACCAACGTTGGGCAGAACATCGAATTGGAAAAACCCGAATGCTCGGCGCGTACGCCTACAAATCGCTTTTGAATCAATATGGCATGTTGGCAATTGGAACCGATTTCCCAATTGAATTGACAGATCCATTTTTAACCATTCATGCTGCTGTTCAGCGAAAAAATGCAGATAATAGCCCGTCGGCAGGTTTCTATGCTAATGAATCCATCACTTTGGAAGATTGTTTGAAAGGAATGACAATTTGGGCAGCTTTTGCATCTTTTCAAGAAAATGAAACTGGATCGCTGGAAAAAGGGAAAGACGCCACTTTTGTGATTTTTGAAAACCCTGTTCGTTCCATGCCGGAATACCAGCCGAACTTTTCCGTGTACACATTTATCAAAGGAAAAAAAGTATATTCCACTGAATAGAAACTTGAAACTTCTTTCCATTGCATTAATTCCAAAGTTTCTGCAGTTAAAATACAAAGATCCACTAAATGAAAAAAGGTTTACACTTTCGTCTAAACCTTTTCACAACAAAAAAACCACTTTACTAACCAGGAAAAAGTGGTGTATTTTATACCCTTTTATCTTAGAACGAAGGACACGATATCATTCTGAATTTTTGAACAGATTTTTTACATTTCAAATTGAATCCTAAAGAAATTTCGTGGGAACCACCAGAAACGCCATTATTCAATTTGGAAACAGTAACATCATAACTGTACCCAAGTCTAAATTTGCCCGTATTAATTCCAATAGTCAAAATAAATGCATCTCTATTTCTATACCACGCTCCGGCATTGAAAGCACCATATTTAATGTACGTGCCAACACTTAATTCTTGGAAACCATTTTGATATTGGTAAATTACATTTGGCATGATTGAAGTAGTATTGGAATATTTAGATTTTGTTCCTAATTGAATTTCTGCACCCATGTGCGCAGTGACACGCATTGGCAATTTTGAATCTCCAATAATCATCGATTCATTCGGTCTATTTAAATGGTGCACAGCAGCGCCAGCGAAAAAATTCTTATTGTAAATAACGGTCCCAGCAGAAGCATCGAAAAAACCTCGCGTTCCGCCCCTTGGAACATCTCCAGTTGCATAAATGAAACCACGTCTCGGATCAATCATATCTCCAAAGGTTAATTTATCCCAATCCAAAGATTTCTGATACCAAGCAGCGCGCACACCGAATAATAATTTCCATTTACGCGTCAAAGTGGCGTGGTAGGAATAAATTAACCCAAGCATGGTAGTTTTGATAGTTCCTTGACCCTGCTGATCGTGCGTTGCAAGAATTCCAAAACCACCAGAAATATTTTTAAAATATTGGTCATAAGAAGCACTATATGTTATGTAATTTCCAGTTAATTGCGGCCATTCATTTCTATAATTGGATGCAATTCTCCCGCAATTATTGGATCCTGCGAATGCTGGATTAAGGTACAAAGGATTAGCGTAAAACTGCGTAAACGTTGGGTCTTGCGCTGAAGCATTTCCAATAATAAAAAGGAAAGTTAGGGCTGTTATTACTTTTTTCATAGTGCTTGATTTAAAAGTCGTTGTCCAAATCGACTAGGTTTTGTTAAGAATCTTACTGTTAATTGATGTGATAAATTATTTTTATTCAAGACTTGAGAATAAGTATAATCTGCATTATAGCTTAGCATAAAATGATCGAAATTTAAACCTAAGGATAACGCAGGTTCTAGATGAGTGGAAATTGCTGCACCTGCCATTAACCAATGGTAACGGAAATTCAATCCCAACCAACCTTCTTCCAATTTTTCTTGTTTCTGGTAAACAAAATAAGGTGAGAGTGTTGTTTTTTCTTTTTTCGATTCATAGTCTGTTCCAATTGTTGCAACAAAATGTTTCCCTGCTCTTCTTGGATCTTCAAGGTTATTGGAATAAATATTATCGTAATGCTCCAATAAATTATCCCCCTGTATTCCGACATAAAACCATTTTGTATTTACCATTAATCCCAGTCCCAAATCTTTGTACCACAAAATTTTTCCAATTGGTTGTTCTCCTGGAGAATAAAATAGTTTAGAATTCATTCTATCATATTCGACAAAGGAACCACTTTGCAACTGTCCGCTATTAACAGATTTATTTCCCATTTTAAAACGAATGGATGGTTCTAAAAGTACATTTCGGGCAATCGAGAACTTCGGAGAATAAAGTAGCGCTGCGTGGTAATTTTCTATTCCACCCGTTCCATAATAATTGTGGTTAAACTGAAAACCAACACCACCGCGCATTCCATAAGAATACCCATCGATGGAAAGCTGGTTCATGATTTGCTGATTTTCCTGTCCAAGCCATTGCGCTCTTGAGACCGTTTGAACGCGCGTTGCAAGCATTGTTCCAGCAGATCCGAAGTTTACATCCATCGCTTGCATTCCTGGAACATGGTAATAGGTATCTTTTCTATTTTTTAGGGCGATAGGATTGTCCATCATTCGTTGTATGGAACGTCCAATTTTTCTCATTTTATTGTGCATCGTATAGCCATAATCCAATTTAGAGGATTTATTTGAAACAGTTGATTCCTGCGCAATTTGAATTAATTCATCCTCTTTCTGAACAAGCTTGTTCTCCTTTATATCACTATTTTTGTTTTGGATTTCCTCCAGGTTTTCTTCTAGACTAAACGCCTCAAATGTGCTTTCCTCTGGTTTCGAAACCAATGGTAGTGTATTCAAATTTTCAGGCAATACTAAATTGCTTTCTTCACCGAGATTTTTGATTTCTTGAAAATTTTCTTGGACTTCGGCACTAAAATCCTGATTTTCGGTATTTTCAAAATTATTAATTAAATCATTCGTTAGATTCGCAGAATTAGAAGTTTTGAAGGAAGATAAATTTCCAACAGATGGGAACGAAGTGCTTGTTTCAACAGTCTTATTGTATGATTTTTTTGTGCTTATTACAATTTCGGGATGTGATACAGTTACTTTTTGAGTGGAAATCTTCTGACTAGACTTTACTAATGATGGTGTGTTTTGAGCTGAATTTTGATCTATAGCCTGTGAAGTTGATAGCTTGTCCAAACCGCTGTATTGCGAGAAAAATCCGATTAGAATAACACAGAAAATAGCAGAATAACCAGAAATCGCATACCAACCAATACGCTCTCGTTTTAGTAATCTTTGTTGGTTCGGGAAAACATATTCTTCCGCATCAACTTTTGCGCGTTCCCATGTATCCTGGTCGACATCCAATTCAGGATGTTTTAGCAAAAATGCTTGTAATTGCGCCAATTGCTCTGTGGAAAGATTTCCTTCCATTCGCTCAAAAAGCCAACGATCAATATTTGAAAAAGACGGAATACTCATACCAATTCTACCAAACCTTTTAACTGCTTTTTAATTTTGTTTCTTGCTCGGAACAGATAAACCTTTACTTGAGAATCGGACAATTCTAAAATTGAACCTATTTCCTCGTAGGAATACCCTTCTAAATCGCGCAGTAAAATGATACTTTTCTGTATCGGAGGTAAAATATTGACTGCTCTGTCAATTAGCTGCTTGGATTCAAAAACACTAACATCTGCTTTACTGTTTTCCGGTAATTTATCATCACCTGGAAATTGTGTGCGCTGTCTTTTGTTAATCAAATTTAGCATGGCATTGTGCGCAGTTGTAAACATCCACGATTTTGCCTTTTCTACCTCCACTTTTTTACGGTTGATCCATAATTTTTCAAAAACATCTTGTACAATATCTTGCGCATCCTCCGTATTACGAAGAAATTTCACCGCATAGCCATATAATTTATTACTATGCGAACTTACCACACTATTGTATTCGTGTCTTTCCAAATTTCCTTTGCAATTGCAGTTAAAACAATCTGAGAACTGTAAAAGTTACACCTCTATAAAATAATTCTATTTCGGGTAACAATCAAATATACACAGCAATAATAGATTTGATTATACTGACGAATAAACCAATGGTACAAATGAATATTTCATAGGTACAAATTATCGAATTTTTAAAAGTCCTATACAAAAGAGCGTTATTTGGAATTAAGTGCATTTTAATTTAGCTTCAATTACTGAAATTTCCATGAATGCTTCGCCAAATTATAAAAAACTAAAATGGTTAGAAAATTGCTTAACCATTGCATAAAGCAAAGCATCTGATCGTATATTTTGCTTAAGAATCAATACTATAGATTTCAAAAGGATTATTTTTTATTTATATTCGTGGACATTACAAAGCCAAAAACTATGATTCAAGCGAGAAGATTATTCGATATCCCTTATTATCAATTGGAAACATATCCAAGGTCGGATATGTTTGTTACCAAAACAAATGGCGAATGGTTTGGGGTTTCAACACAGCAGTTCTTAGAGGAAGCAATGTGCGTTTCTAGAGGCTTAATTGCTTTTGGAGTCGCTCCTGGAGATACCGTTGCACTTGTTTCAAACAACCGTGTGGAATGGAATATTATGGATATCGCAATCCAACAAATTGGCGCAATCGTAGTGCCGCTTTATCCTAATATTTCTGAAAATGACTACCGGTATATTTTAAATGATGCGAAAGTAAAAATGTGCTTCGTTGGCAACAGTGAACTTTGCACCAAAATACAAAATATAAGAAATTCTGTTCCGAGTTTGGAGCACTTATTTTCGTTTGAAATTATCGCTTCTTGCCCAAATTGGAAAAGTATTCACCAGCACGCTGAAGAGGTGGAAGAAGCAGCAGTTTTGGCGCGTATGGAAGTTGTGCAAAGTCATGACCTTGCAACCGTAATCTATACTTCTGGAACAACTGGAAATCCTAAGGGTGTAATGTTATCGCACCACAATATTCTTTCCAATGTTTCTGGCTGCATTGAACCGATTCCTGCAGACCATACTTCTAGGGTTTTATCCTTTTTACCTGTCTGTCATATTTACGAGCGCATGTTACATTACCTATATATGCACTTGGGTTGTTCGATTTATTTTGCAGAATCGATGGAAACAATTGGTGAAAATATTAAGGAAGTTAAACCGCATGTTTTTTCTGCTGTTCCCCGCTTAATTGAAAAGGTTTTTGATAAAATAATGGCAAAAGGAGAAGATTTAACCGGAATAAAACACCGTTTATTCTTTTGGGCTGTTTCACTTGGTGAGCAATACGATGTTGTTGGGAAAAGTGTTTGGTATAAATTCAAACTTGCCATTGCGCGGAAACTTATATTTTCAAAATGGCAAGAAGCTCTCGGGGGAAATGTGCATGCCATTGCATCTGGAAGTGCTGCATTGCAGCCACGTTTAGCGCGCATTTTTTTAGCTGCAGGCATTCCAATTTTAGAAGGTTATGGTTTATCTGAAACTTCCCCTGTTGTTTCTGTAAATAGTTTTGTGAAAGGTATTCGTATCGGAACGGTTGGAACGTTAATCGACGATGTACAAGTTAAAATAGCGGAAGACGGTGAAATCTTGGTCAAAGGTCCAAATGTTATGCTTGGATACTACAATTTGCCCGAAGCTACGGCAGAAACAATCGACTCAGAGGGATGGTTTCATACAGGAGATATCGGAACCTTTTTAGAAGGGAAATTCTTAAAGATCACCGATCGTAAAAAGGAAATATTCAAAACTTCCGGTGGAAAATACATTGTTCCGCAGGCGATGGAAAACAAATTCAAAGAATCAAGATTTATCGAGCAAATTATGGTAATTGGCGAGGGTGAGAAATTTCCAGCCGCATTAATTATTCCAAATTTTGCTTATTTAAAAGAATGGGCGAAACGTAAAAACATACATCTTGGTGAAGAATCGAATGCTGAAATCATTGTAAATAAAGATGTTTTTGCCCGCATAGAAATGGAAATAGAGGCATTTAATAAAGATTTTGGAAATTGGGAACAAATCAAAAAGTTTGCACTTCTTGAAAAAGAATTTTCAGTTGAAGGAGAAGAATTGACACCAACTTTAAAACTTAAAAGAAAAATCATTCTTCGGAAATACGAAAGTCATTGTCTTTCCATCTATTCAGAAAAATAATTTTATTCTTTCGTAACCGTAATTTTTACCCTTACGTTTTGAAATGCAGGATAATACGTTCCCGCAGTAAATGTAAAATTCATAACGTGGCTGCGTACTTTCATTTTCGTTGGTGTAGAGATAATTGTTGTTCCATCTGTTAACAATTTTGCTGCGGTAACTTCACCTAATCGGTTCACCGAAAGTTCATAAAAAACGATTCCTTCATTTTTATCGCTAACAGTAAACGAACTGTTGCTGGTTAATTTTCTATTTTCATCCACCAGCGTTCCATCCATTAACTGACTAAATGTGCTGAAGGAAAATAAAATAGAAAAAAATAAAAGTATCGTTTTCATGCGCTAGATTTTTGAACAAACGTAACAATGGAATTGTGGGCGAAGTTAATTAAAAAGTGAACAACATACTTCCTTTAGGCAATTTTTCCCCAATCCGGACGGGATTTTAAAATATGCACTAAAATTTCTCTTAACCTCAGATGATTAGGATGTTCCAATCGAGGATCTTCTTCGAGAATTTTTCTTGCTTCATTCCTTGCTATTATAACCAATTGTTGGTCTTTAGCTAAATCTGCTATTTTCAAATTCAACAACCCACTTTGCTGTGTCCCCATTAAATCTCCTGGTCCTCGCAATTGCAAGTCTACTTCCGCTATTTCAAATCCATCGTTGGAAGAAACCATTGTTTCAATTCGTTTCAAGGTTTCTTTGGATAGCTTATCGCCAGTCATCAGAATGCAAAACGATTGCTCCGATCCCCTTCCTACTCTTCCACGCAATTGATGCAATTGCGACAATCCAAAACGCTCGGAACTTTCAATTACCATCACCGATGCATTCGGAACATTCACGCCAACTTCTATAACAGTTGTCGCAACCATTATTTGGGTTTCGCCTTTCACAAATCGTTGCATTTCAAACTCTTTATCAGCAGGTTTCATTTGTCCATGAACAATGCTAACTTTAAATTCTGGCAACGGAAAAGATCTTGAAATTGCCTCGTAACCGCTCATCAAATTATTAAAATCCAACGTTTCGGATTCATGTATCAAAGGATAAACAATGTAGATTTGTCGACCTTTAGCGATTTCTTCTTTCAAGAATCCAAAAACACGCAATCGATGACTTTCGTAGCGGTGAACCGTTGAAATTTCCTTTCTTCCTGGCGGTAATTCATCGATTACAGATACATCCAAATCGCCATAGAAAGTCATTGCTAATGTTCGGGGAATTGGCGTGGCAGTCATAATTAAAATATGCGGTGGAATGTTATTTTTCTTCCACATCCTTGCCCGCTGAGCAACTCCAAAACGATGCTGCTCATCGATTACAACAATACCAAGATTGGCAAACTGCACCACATCCTCGAGTAAGGCATGCGTTCCAACCAAAATGTGAATTGTGCCATTTTCTAATCCTTCGTGGATTACTTTTCTGTCTTTCTTTTTAACGGAACCAGTTAATAGTTGCACCTGAACAGGTAATTCAGTGACTAATTCCTTCAGCGTTTCATAATGTTGTTTTGCTAATATTTCTGTCGGAGCCATCAAAGCAGCTTGGTAATTATTTCCAATTCCAATCAACATCGTTAAAAGTGCCACGAGCGTTTTTCCGCTTCCAACATCGCCTTGCAAGAGACGATTCATGTGGTGACCTGTCAAAAAATCTTTACGAATTTCCTTCAACACACGTTTTTGTGCGCCCGTAAGCGTAAAAGGGAGATGATCCGAATAAAAAGAGTTGAATAAATCACCAACTTCGGAGAATAAGAAACCTTTTGATTTGGAAAGGGTGATTTGTTTCCGCAATAGTAATTCCATCTGCAGAAAAAACAATTCTTCAAATTTCAGTCGGGTTCGCGCTTGTATATAATCTTGTTCCGATTTGGGCAAATGCACTAAATATAAGGCTTTTTCTCTCTGTATAAAGTGGTATTCTTGTGAAATTGGTGTTGGCAATGTTTCGGGAATTTTTCCCGCTAAATGCAAAACTAAATTGGCAGTCAACTTTTCGATTCCTTTGGAATGCAGGTTTTTAGCCGTAAGTTTTTCTGTGGTAGAATACACTGGTTGCAATCCTGTTTTCTGCGCTACATCTTTCCATTCTGTCAGTTCGGGATGCGGCATATTCCATACGTTAGCATATACTTTTGCTTTTCCAAAAATCTGGTATTCTGCACCCATTTTCAGCAATGGTTTTATCCAGTGGATTCCTTGAAACCAAACCAAATCAATTATCCCTGATGCATCCTGAAATTTTGCGGTTAGCCTTTTTTGTCTTCCAACGGTTGCTTCTGAAATATGGATGATTGTGCCTCTCAGCTGCGCGTGCGAATCCAGATATGGAAGATCTGAGATCTTATGGTAATGGGAACGATCAATGTATCGAAAAGGGAAATAATGAAGTAGATCGTTGAAGGTAAATACCCCGATTTCCTGTCGCAACAACTCAGCTCGTTGCGCGCCAACACCTTTTAAAAATTCGATGGGTGTTAGAAGAAAATCATTCATACCGTAAATTTAGGAAATTAAGGTGAATTTTTTCCAAAAACGCTATTGCAGAAAAAATCCTCTGATTTCTCAGAGGATTATAAAAAGATAAAACGTTTATTTTAAAGCTTTGTATTTTTTTAAACCATTGTTTAGGAATTTCTTGTATTCCTCAATATTTGGAGTGTAACCAATTGCTTCGGTCAAATCATTTTCTTCCTGACCTTGAATAACATACAAAGGCTGGGAAACTTGACCATATTTCTTAATCTGGTAATCCGAATTTTTGTTACCTACATTTTTTATTTTCCCTTTGATGCTTTCGGAATATACCCATTCGGATTCTGGCAAAAGTTCACGGTCGTCACAATACAAAGAAACAATTACCAGCTCATTTTGCAGGATTGGTCGTATGGCATCATTCGTCCAAACGGTAGATTCTGTTTTACGGCAATTCGCGCATGCATGACCAGTGAAATCGAGCAAGATTGGTTTATTCACCTTTTTTGCATATTCCCTGCCTTTTTCTAAGTCGTGGAAGACTTTGATGGACCCATCTCCAACTTCGTGCATGTATTGTGAATATTCCATTGTCAACGGATCTTTAACAGCTGCACTTTCGCCACTGCCCCGTACAAATCTAAAATTGTCTTCTGAATGCGTTCGTGGTGGCGCAATTCCGTCAATCATAGACAAAGGTGCTCCCCACATTCCAGGCAATAAATAAATCGAAAAGGACAATGCTAAGAATGCAAACATAAAACGTGGAACAGAAATCTTTTCCACAGGCGAATCGTGCGAAAAACGTATTTTTCCGAGGAGATAAATGCCCATGATTGCAAACAAAACAAACCACATTGCAACAAATAGTTCACGCGTTAAAATATCCCAATGGTAAGCTAAATCTACCATGCTTAAAAACTTTAGCGCCAAGGCAATTTCGAGTAATCCTAAAACAACTTTAACAGAATTTAACCAACCTCCGGATTGCGGCATGGAATTCAGCCAACTTGGAAAAATTGCGAATAAGGTAAATGGCAAAGCAAGTGCTGTAGAGAATCCAGCCATAATCATCGCCGGTCCGAGTATAGAACCTGAACTCAATGCCTGAACCAAAGACGAACCAATAATTGGACCCGTGCAAGAAAACGAAACCAAAGCCAAGGTAAAAGCCATAAAAAATATACCGATTAAACCGCCTTTATCCGACTGGCTATCCGCTTTATTTACCCATTTTGAAGGCATTCTAATTTCAAATGCGCCAAGGAATGAAAATGCAAATACCATGAAAATCGCAAAGAAAATAATATTCATATAAACATTAGTAGAAAGGGCATTTAGTGCTGATGGATCTTTTGAAACAAGGGTAATAATCAAACCAAGTGAAACATATATTGCAATGATGGAAAAACCATAAATTAATGCATTTGCAATTCCCTTAGCCCTGGATTTAGATTGTTTCGTAAAAAAAGAAACCGTCATTGGAATCATAGGAAAAACACAGGGAGTTAGCAAGGCGATAAATCCCCAGCCAAAACCTTCGAAAAATATTAACCACAAACTTTTTGATTTCACTTCGGGTTTCGTATCTTGTTTTATTTCGGGACTCTCCAAAATTTCTTTTTGATTAGTTTTTGAAGAATCTAATGTCTGAGTTTGGGGAGAAAGCACATCGTTTCCGGTGTTTCCATCTGCAGAGGGATCCATTTCAATGCTTGGTTTAAAACCCGAAACGGAAACTTTAGCGGACTGATCTGGTGGGAAAATACACCCGTTTTCATCACAGATCTGAAACGAGTAATCGAAAGTAATATCGAAAGTTTTGTCGGTTAAAATCTCAATTTTCTGTTTAAAAACTCCCGACTTTTCAAAATATAAGGAAGTTCCAAGATCATCTACCACTTTTTTTGCTTTTGCACCATCCTGCAGTACTCCAATTAAATTATAATCTTTCGATTTAGAAAAAATAAATTTTGTTGGGTAACCCGTTAAATCCGCTTTGTTTGGGTCATGATTAACCGAAAAAACATGCCATCCTTCGATTAATTTCCCTGTTGCAATAACAAAAGCATGGCTCTCATCTATTTTTTCAAGTTTAAATGACCAAGTAATTTTATCTGTCCACACAGGTTGGCTAATTGCTTTAAATCCAAAACCCAAGGTGGTAAGTGTCAAGATTAAGATTGCGGTTATTCTTTGCATATTATAGTGTGTGTTTATTTAGTAATATAAATTGTGAATTTTTCTTCGTTTGGCGGCAAACACATGGAATCGTTACACAGCATGTATGTCACGGAGCAACTAACAATTGTTTCTTTTTTTGCTGCAATGCGTTGTTGAAAAACTACTTTTCCCTCAAAAAAATCGAGCATTGCTTCAAACGTTTCGTCGTATTTTTGAATTGGTTTTGGTTCCGTTACCTCTCCAATTAATTTAAAAGAAGCGCTATTTTCAAAGTAAAAACTTGTTGGAACAGGGCCGATTTCATTGGATATATGTTGACTGTATAAATGCCATCCGTCTGCAATTTTCGCAGTAAAAAATACCGATTCACTTTCCGAATCATAGGAACTTTCCCATTGGATTTTAGATTGCCCAAAACCATTGAATGTAAAAAGCAAGAGAATAAGTAAAATCGTTTGAATTTTCATTTGGTATTTTTCTGTTTCAAATTTACAAATTCCAAACCATTTCGAGCACTTTGAAATAAATTTATCCTTGAAATCCTATGAAAGTGATATCTTGTTAAAAAGTGATTAAATGAATATACAAGGAGAATTAATGGATTAAATTCACCAATAAAATAGTGTTTTTTTTCTAAAATTTGATTTCAACTATTCTTGCAATTGGAATCCAAACGCCGCCTTTTAAACAGATGAATTTCATTCCTGCTGCCCAAATAGTAGTATCCACGCGTTTTAATCCGCTATCATCCTGAAAAATAATGGAAACCTTGCTGTGGTGTGAATTTCCTAAAATAGTAGCTTTTTTTAGTTGAGCTAGTAATTCAGGGTGTTGATCAATCGGCTGACTATCGCTAAACGTTAAAGCCGAGATTCGCTCTTTTTCAATTAGTTCTGGTTTCATTTTAGTTTGCATGACAACAAAAATACAAGGAAACTTACATCTTTTTGACGAATAAAGTGTATTAAATGAAGATTAATATATTAAAAAATGAACAATTGCGGCTTTTCCTCGACTAAAACGCTAAATCATTCATTGGGAAACGAGCAGACGCAGTGATGTATTGATCCGCAAACAATCCTTTCTCAAACATATATTTTCCTGTTATGGCAATCATTGCAGCGTTATCTGTGCAATATTCAAATTTCGGAATATAGGTTTCCCATTTTTTTTCAATTCCAAGTTGTTGCAATGCAGCTCTCAATCCGCTATTTGCTGAAACACCACCAGCAATTGCAACTTGGTTTATGTTTAATTCTTTGGTTGCTTTCAGAATCTTTTTTAGCAAGATATCGATGATACTTTTTTGTATGGAGGCGCAAAGATCATCCAAATTCTCTTGAATAAAGTGAGGATTTTCTTTTACTTGCTTTTGAATAAAATACAAAATTGATGTTTTTAGACCACTAAAACTGAAATTATATTCCGGAATATTTGGTTTTGAAAATTCAAATTTCAGTGGGTTACCATGTTGTGCGTGTTTATCGATAAAAGGCCCTCCAGGATATGGAAAACCGAGCATTTTAGCAGCTTTATCAAATGCTTCTCCCGCCGCATCATCGATGGTAGTTCCAATAACTTTCAATTTCAGGTAATCCTCAACCAATACAATTTGCGTGTGTCCACCTGAAACCGTTAAACATAAAAAAGGGAATTTCGGCATCGGTTTTCCGTCCTCAATAAAATGCGCCAAAACGTGTCCTACCATGTGATTCACATCCAGCATTGGAATCTGCATGGCCATTGCAAATGCCTTCGCGAAAGAAGTCCCTACTACTAGCGAGCCCATCAATCCTGGTCCGCGCGTGAATGCAATTGCATCAATTTCCTCTTTTTTAATTCCCGCTTTTTTAATTGCTGCATCGACAACAGGAATAATATTCTGCTGGTGCGCGCGACTTGCTAGTTCCGGAACAACTCCGCCATATAATTCATGGATTTCCTGCCTTGCAATTAAATTTGAAAGAATGGTGTTATTTTTGAGGACAGCGGCAGACGTATCGTCACACGATGATTCAATAGCAAGAATGATTATATCTTTTTGACGCAAGTTTATGTAAATTTGTAATCTAATGACAAAAGTATTCAAAATATTGGGACGAATAATAGGGATTTCCTTCGAATGGATACTTATTTTCGTTATTGTTTTTGCTTTTGTTATTCGAACGAGTGCGGTTCAAACCTTTCTTGCCCAAAAGGCAACAGCATTTCTCTCTAGCGAATTAGACACGAAAATACGGATAGACCGCGTTTCCATCGTTTTCATTGACCGTTTTGCTTTAGATGGCGTATTTGTTTTAGATAAAAACCAAGACACGCTTGCTTCTATAGGTCGTGTTTACGCTACTTTAGACGAATTGAATCTGCAGAAAAACTATTTGAAACTGGAGAATGTTGAACTCGAAAAAGGCACCATTCACCTTAACCGCGAAAAAACGACTGGAGATTACAATTATGAATTTTTAACGGATTATTTTTCCGGTAAGAAAAGCAAGAAGAAATCCAAGCCATTTGATGTATACTTAAAGAATTTACAACTTGCAGATATCAACCTAAAATATGACGATTACAGAAAATACTACTCCACTTTCGGGATGGATTTTGACCATATCGATTTGCGGCATATTTACCTAAATGTTGCAAATTTTAAGACAAAAAAAGACGGGGTAGCTTTAGAAATTCTGCACGTGCAAGCCATAGAGAAATCCGGTTTCATTTTAGATGATTTTAACGGTTTCGCTGAAGTTTCAGGAGGTGGAATCAAGATAAAAGAACTTCGAATTCAGACTCCTTTATCTAAAATTTACGCGCCAAAAATGTGTTTACTGATGCGCGATTTTGAGGATTATCAGACATTTGAAGACAGCGTAAGTTTTGATTCCGAATTAAAAGATTGTTCGGTTTCCATGAAAGATATTTCCTATTTCGCAACGGCATTGGAAGGAATGGAGCAGCAAGTTTCTCTCAGTGCTACTGTAACTCAAAAAGTGAAAAATCTCAAAATCTCGAATTTGGATTTTAAAACGGGAAAAAAAACAGTACTTCGGGGAAACCTTAATTTACCAGATTTTAGGGAACTAAAAAAATCATTTTTCAATGAAAAATTGAATTATGCCTATGTTTCCCTAGAAGATTTAAAAAAAATAAAATTGCCCGTAAGTTCAAAAGATCGCTTCCTTTCCTTTGATACATATCTTGAACGACTTGGGAATTTTCAAATGGCAGACGTTCGATTGGATGGTTTTTATACGCAATTTGTTCTCAAGGCAGATTACATTAAAACCAATTTGGGCACCATAAAACTTGATAATGGCGTACTTTTTACCGAAAACCGAAGCAATGGATCCTATTTCTTTGAGCGATCGAGGGCCAGCGAATACGATGTCAAAATAGTTGATTTTCAATTAGGAGAATTTCTACAGGATAAAAATTTCAATATGGTAAAAGGACAATTTTTCATTTCGGGCGAAGCATTTTCGTTAGCAGACATCCGTTTTGATATCCTTGAAGGAAACATAGAAAATTTTGATTATTTGGGCTATACCTACTCCAATATTTTTATCTCAGAAGGAAGTTTTATTGAAAACAAAATAAACGCCAAAATTGAAGTCAAAGATGATAATCTGAAACTAGTTTATGATGGTTTTATTGATTTTAATGGCAATCAGCACATGCAGTTTTCAGTTGATTTGTCCAAAGCAATTCTCACCAATCTAAATGTCACAACCTCCGACAGCAGCAGTTTAACATCCAAATTCAACGTAAATATATTTGGGAAATCCACAAATAATATGTTCGGTGAAATCACCATGGATGGCATGTTGTATAAAGAAGGAAATCGAGAAATTAAAATTCCAAGTTTAAAAATAGAAGTGTTACGCGGAAAATTGGAAGATGAATTTTGGATCAATAGTGACATGGCGACAGTTAATCTGCGCGGTAAAATAGATTTCAGCACATTAATAAGCGATTTCAATGACCAGTTTCAGAAAGTTTTTCCTTCCCTTTCAGAAACGAAAACAACCAAAAAGATAATTAAAAAAGCACCAAGTCATTTTTCCTACTCAATTACAAGCAACCGATTAAACGATTTTCTTTCCATTTTTGCACCAGACCTGAAAGTTGCACCAAACACAACACTAAAAGGAGATTACGATGGACGAATAGAAGACTTTTCGATGGTGCTGCTGTCTCCAGAAATCATATACCAAGACTTGCGTTTTCAAGGTGTAAATTTGATTCAAAAATTAAATTCCACACGTATTTCGGCAAATTATAACGTACAGAAATTCATCTACAACGATTCACTTGAGTTGGACAAGGTGCTTTTCACGACAACTGGACAACAAAACCTTTTAAATTCTGAATTATCATGGAATCAAAACGGAACAAACAATTCCTTAATTGTCTGGGAAACAAGAATTGAAAGTTTCAATAACCTTAATTTCAGCCTTCGTCCATCCTATTTCAGTATCAATGAGCAGCGCTGGGAAATTGAAAATGAATCCTTCCTTTCGCTCGAAGAAAATAAAATTGAGATAGAAAAATTCAAAGTGCAGCGAAATAACCAATTTATTTCAATTGACGGGTTAATCTCCAGAAATGACGACGATAAATTAAATTTCATCATCAACGAAATCGATCTAGAAGAATTTGGTTCTTTAATCGGTTCAGATGTAAAAATAGATGGAAAAATGAATGCTTGGGGATTCATTTCCAATCCCTATTCTAATTTTTTATATGTAGGCGACGCAAAACTTAAAAATCTTTACTTAAATAAACAGGAAGTTGGTGATATTTATCTACAGTCACAATGGAATTATGGAAATCAAAGTGTTGGTTTGACCGGTGAACTTCTTTACCGCGGCAACCAAACATTTGACTTTGAGGGAAGCTATTTTACGGATAGAAAAGAGGATAATTTGGATTTTAACCTAGTTTTCGACCAAACAGATTTAAAATTTACAAATGCCTTTATGGATCCGGACGTTGTAAACAATATTAGCGGATTATTGGATGGCAGACTAAAAGTCACAGGTTCTCCTGATTTTCCCAAGTTAGAAGGCGATATTGAACTTATCGGGGGAAATGCAAAAGTTGAAGTTCTGGGTGTGAATTTCGGATTGGACGGGAAGATTTCTGCGGATGAATATGGCTTTTATATTGACAATATGCCGGTAACCGATGAAGAAGGAAATAGCGGAATGTTAGTGGGATCAATTTACCACAGCAAATTTAAAGATTGGAATTTTGACTTACAATTCGACTTGGAAAACAGCCTTTCCTCCTATCAATCTCCATTATTTGCCACAGGAATTAAAAATACCGAAAAATTTCTAGTATTGAATACCAAATATAAAGAAGGAGAATACTATAATGGCAGAGCATTTGTAACCGGATCTGCTAATATTTTTGGATACTCCGACAATGTTGAAATAACGGTAGACCTACAAACAAAAAAGGGAACGAATATTAATTTCCCAATGTATGGAGCAGGAGAATTAACAGAGGAGGAAGGATTTATTTCCTTTACGAAAAAAGGAGAAGATATATTTACCTCAGAATCTCCTAAAATTGACTTTACAGGTGTTGATTTAAACCTAAATTTCCGAGTTACTCCAGAAGCAAAATTGAAGATAATTTTTAACGAACAATTAGGTGACGAAATTACCGCTTCAGGAGGTGGGAACATTTCAATAAAGCTTGATAATCTGGGAGATTTGACGATGGATGGAACCTATCGCGTTAAAGAAGGAATGTATAACTTTGCCATGGGACCAATAAAACAACCATTCCATATTGAAGAAGGCGGGGCAATTACTTGGACCGGCGATCCGTATTCTGCAACCTTGGATATCAAAACCTATTACGAAGTAAATGCGAATTTATCCGAAATATCACCAGACAAACTGCAAGGAAATGGCACAGGAACAAATCAGAAAGTATTGTGCTACTTAGGTTTGACAGAATCATTATTGAAACCTACAATTGCATTTGACATCAAAGTGCCAAAAGCGGACGAATCCGGAAAATCACTTCTAGCAAGAATAACTGGCGAAGAAGACGAATTAAACCGACAATTTTTTTCCCTGTTGTTATGGAAACGTTTCCAACCATTAAAAGGAAGCACTTCCGTTGGAGGTTCCGCCGCTATGGATCTGGTTTCCAACCAAATTAATTCCATGCTTTCGCAAGTTTCTAAGGATTATAAGTTAAATGTGAATTTGGATGCAGACAATTTAACTGGTGAAAATACAATGGCGCTTGGGGTTTCCAAAGGATTTCTAGATGATCGGCTAATTTTCACCGGTAGTTTTGGCGTTGAAAATTATGCCGAAAGTAGCCAACAAACCCAAAGCGCATTCATTGGAGATGTGAGCTTAGAATATTTATTGAACGAAAATGGAACGGTGCGCATAACCGTCTTCAATGAATCGAACGATTATTCCATTATTCAAGACAAAAATCTCGGCCTTTTCACACAAGGAGCAGGTTTACATTATCAGGAGAACTTTAACGATTTTGAGAACTTTAAATTCGCCCAATACTTTTTGGATGTCTTCCGGAAAAGAGAAACCAAAAAATTCCCAGTTAAACGTAAAAAAAGACAAACACCTGTTCCACCGAAAAAAGCAGTTGCAATACCCAACTAAAATCGAGGAATTTCTAATGGAAACTATAAGCTCCATTTATTATATCCGAAAATTAAATCAATTCTGTATTTTTACACCTTCAAAACACAATCAGAACGCTAGCACTTTATGAAAAAAGTATTAATTGCCAACCGAGGAGAAATTGCACGTCGCGTAATAAGAACACTTAAAAAAATGAATATTGCCAGCGTCGCAATTTATTCGGATGCCGATCGAAATGCACCGCATGTTTTGGAAGCAGACGAAGCGGTTTATGTTGGTGAAAGTCCTTCGTCGGAGAGTTATCTGAAGCAAGATGTAATATTAAAATACTGCAAAGAACTGCGTGTCGATGCCATTCATCCTGGATATGGGTTTTTATCTGAAAATGCAACTTTCGCCAGAAAAGTTAAAGAAGCGGGAATGAAACTCATAGGACCTTCGCCAGATTCAATGGATCTTATGGGAGATAAGTTATGTGCAAAAAAAGCCGTAAAATCCTATAATGTCCCATTAGTTCCAGGTGTTGATGAAGCAATTACAGATGTAGATGCAGCAATATTGATTGCAGAAGAAATTGGTTACCCAATATTAATCAAAGCCTCTGCAGGTGGTGGCGGAAAAGGAATGCGATTAGTTGAAAGATCGGAAGATTTCGCAGAGCAAATGCGCATGGCACAAAACGAAGCGCGATCCTCTTTTGGAGACGATGCTGTTTTTATTGAGAAATTTGTTACGAAACCAAGACACATTGAAATTCAGGTGTTCTCAGATAGTTTGGGCAATTCTGTTTATTTATTTGAGCGAGAATGTTCGATTCAACGGCGCCATCAAAAAGTTATAGAAGAAGCACCAAGTGCGGTTATAACGCCAGAATTACGCAAACAAATGGGAGAAGCGGCAGTTGCAGTTTGCAAAGCATGCAACTACGAAGGTGCTGGAACAGTTGAGTTTTTGGTAGATGGAAACATGGATTTTTTCTTTTTGGAAATGAATACACGTTTGCAAGTGGAGCATCCGGTTACCGAAGAAATTACAGGACTAGATCTAGTAGAATGGCAGATCCGTGTTGCCCGTGGTGAAAGACTTCCCAAATTACAAGACGAATTATCCATAAATGGCCATGCAATTGAAGTGCGCGTTTATGCAGAAGATACTTTAAATGGATTTACGCCTGATATTGGAAACCTTCGGCGATATAGAATACCAACTGGCAGAAATGTGCGCGTTGATGATGGTTTTTTGGAAGGAATGGATATTCCAATATTCTACGATCCGATGATTGCTAAATTGGTGGTTTGGGGAAAAACACGCGATGAAGCTATTGAAAAGACAATCGTAGCAATTGATAACTACCAAATTTCGGGTTTAAAAACAACCTTGGACTTTGGAAAATACGTATTGAAGCACAACGCATTTCGTTCTGGAAATTTTGATACTAATTTTGTGAAGCATTATTTTGAAGATCCGAAAATCATGTATACAGCAATGGTTGAAGAGAAGGAAGCATTGCAACATGGAATTCAAAAAATATGGGATTCCATCAAGGCTCGAAATAAAAAAGAATTTGCATCCATTAAGATTTCAAGTTCATGGAAAAATGCCCGTAAATAAGATCGCGAAAAAATTGCAAAATAAACTTGAAAAATAGTCCAATTAACTATACTTTTACCCAACAAAAAACAGAAGATGAACTTACACGAATATCAAGGTAAATCAATATTAAAAAGCTACGGTGTTGCAATTCAAGAAGGAATTGTAGTGGACAAGGTAGAAGATGCGGTTGCTGCAGCGAAGAAATTAACCGAACAGACTGGAACAGAGTGGTATGTAATTAAAGCGCAGATTCATGCAGGTGGACGTGGAAAAGGATTAGTTCAAGAAACTGGTTCACACGGCGTAGTTTTGGCAAAAGGAATTGATCACGTAGAAGAAAAAGTAAAAGGTATTCTTGGCGGTCATCTAGAAACAGCTCAAACAAACGGTAAAGGTAAATTGGTAAGTAAAGTATTGATTGCACAAGATGTATACTATCCGGGCGAATCAGAAACTTCTGAATTTTATATGTCTGTTTTGTTGGATCGTGAAATGGGACGCAATGTAATTGTATATTCTACTGAAGGTGGAATGGACATTGAACATGTTGCAGAACATACACCAGAATTGATTCATAGAGAATCTATTGATCCGCGAGTTGGAATTCAAGGTTTTCAGGCAAGAAAAATTGCCTTTAATCTAGGATTGTCTGGCGAAGCGTTCAAACAAATGACAAAATTCATCGTTTCGTTGTACAATGCATACGAAGGAATTGATGCGGCAATGTTTGAAATCAATCCGGTTTTAAAAACATCCGACAATAAAATTATAGCAGTCGATGCAAAGGTTACAATGGATGGAAATGGATTATTCCGTCATCCTGATTATGCAGCAATGCGCGACAAAACAGAAGAAGATCCTACAGAAGTAGAAGCGGATGAAGCAGGATTAAACTTTGTTAAACTAGACGGAAATGTTGGTTGCATGGTAAATGGTGCGGGATTAGCAATGGCTACAATGGATATCATTAAATTATCCGGTGGAAATCCTGCAAATTTCTTGGATGTTGGCGGAACTGCAAATGCGGAGAGAGTTGAAAAAGCATTTCACATTATTTTAAAAGATCCAAACGTAAAAGCGATTTTGATAAATATATTTGGAGGAATTGTACGTTGCGATAGAGTTGCACAAGGGGTTGTTGATGCCTACAAAAACATCGGTAAATTCCCAGTTCCTTTAATTGTTCGATTGCAGGGAACAAATGCAGTTGAAGCGAAAAAATTAATCGACGACTCTGGATTGGATGTCCAATCGGTCGTGTTATTGCAAGAAGCAGCAGATAAAGTTAGAGAAGTATTGGCATAAACAAAAACACCAAAGTTGAAACGCCTTCCGAAATGGAGGCGTTTTTTTTTGTTCTCAACAGTGATATTCTGTAGTGTTTAATTTTCTAAATTAGAAAATGTAAAAACGTTAATCTTTAATGAATAGATCAAAAAAAACGGAGCCTTGTGAAAGACTCCGTTCCAATAATTAATTAATTATTAATGTTTTACTGTGAATTTTTGAGTTAAACCTGCTTCATTTTTTAGGAAATAAAAACCACTAGGATACGCCGCAGTGTTCAGTTGTTTCGTTTCATTTTGGAACAAAACAAACGCATCTACTTTCACACCAGCAGCAGTAAATACCTCAATATTTTCATCTTTCTCTGCGCTAATTGTTAACGCATTGTCAGCAGGATTTGGGAAAAACGAACAACTTAAACCTCCAATTTCCTCCACAGAAGCTGAATTGTAAACAAAGGAAAAATCATCTACCCAAATTGCGGAACCAGGATGAATGGAAGAAATCCCACTTAGCACAAAAATAGCCATGGTATCTGGAGCTTCGGTGCTGTTGTACATCAATGGAATCGAAACACGCTTAAACGAAGAAGAAGATTGTTCTTCCAAGTAAAAACCTTGCGCAATTTGATCCTGCGTCATCGTTGCAGCATTCCATTTCGTTAAAGAAACCTGAATTGCACTAGAATCGCCACTTAATAAGTTTGATTTTGTCCAAACAATTAGAGAATCTGGTTTGTAATTGAATGCCATCCCTTGAATAGAAGATTGACTTGCGAAATCTATTGAACCAATGAACATTATACCGGCAAGCGTATCCATCGTTCCGGAACCGCTGATATCCGCTTCAAACGACTCACTTTTAGCAGAAAAACTTCCACTGTGCGCATCTGAAGATTTTGTAGTACTTATTGGACCGCCCAAATAACTTATCACATTTAGTGTTGCCCAATCGGTAGGGTCTTCAAATGGAAAAGGAAATGTCCAGCTTTCTAATCCGCTATTTGGAATATTCTGAGCATTCAATCCAAGCGTGGACAGAAATGCAATTGCAAGTAATATTTTTTTCAT
>CANJSS010000039.1 GCA_947476955.1 Flavobacteriales bacterium | reverse complement strand
CTGCGACAATTTGACCTTTATTGATAATCAAAACCCTGTCGCAAATTGCTTCCACTTCGCGCATGATATGCGTTGAAAGAATTACCGTTTTTGATTTTCCTATTTTCTTGATTAATTCTCTAATTTCCACCAATTGATTTGGGTCTAATCCCGAAGTTGGCTCGTCTAAAATCAACACTTCTGGATCGTGTATAATTGCTGCTGCCAAACCAACCCGCTGGCGATATCCTTTGGAAAGTGCGCTTAATTTTTTGTTCTGCTCTACATCCAAGCCAACGGCTTTGATCATTTCATTTACACGTTCTTTCAAGTTTTTTACATGGTAAATTTTACCCACAAATTCCAGGTATTCTTTAACGTACATGTCCAAATACAATGGATTGTGCTCTGGTAAATAACCAATTAATTGGCGCGTATTTAAGGAATCAACATCCACTGGCAAACCACAAATTTTAACTTCTCCAGAGGAAGCTGAAATAAAGCCGGTTAGAATCTTCATGGTTGTAGACTTTCCTGCACCATTTGGTCCTAAAAAACCAACGATCTCGCCTTTAGAAACAGTGAAGGAAACATCCTTTACCGCCGCTTGATCTCCATAATATTTGAATAGGTTTTTTACTTCTATTGACATGCTTTCCAATTTGAATTGCGAAGATAGCGCAAATAATTTTGAAATTGGAAATCCTGAATTGTAAAAAGTAAACAACTTCCATGTTCTCAAATAGTGATATTTCGCAATTAGCAAGTATCTTTGCAGTAATGTCAATTAGAGGAAACGTATTAAAATCAACCGGTAAATGGTACATTATTGAACTGGAAGATGGTTCGGTGGTGAATTCTAGGATTCGCGGGAGAATTCGTTTAGATGGTTTGCGCACGACCAATCCTATTGCGGTTGGAGATGTTGTTATTTTGGATGAAAAACCAGACGAAGAAGGAAATTACGTTATATCGGATTTTGAGGAACGAAAGAATTATATCGTACGAAAATCGACAAATTTAAGTAAGCAAATGCAAATCCTTGCTGCAAATGTAGACCGTGCATATTTATTGGTTACAACAAATTCTCCTGTTACGCATCTAGCATTTATTGATCGGTTTTTGGTAGCTGCTGAATCCTTTAGAATCCCAACAACTTTATTATTCAATAAAATGGATCAATACACGGAAGACGAATTGTTTTACATTGATGCATTGGTAGATTTATATGAATCAATTGGATATCCTTGCTTTAAAATTTCAGCGGAAAATAAAACGAATATCGACTTTCTTCGGGAAGAAATTAAGGATAAAAAAGTAATGATTTCCGGACACAGTGGCGTTGGGAAAAGTACGCTGGTAAATGCCTTGGATGCATCACTAGATCTGCGAACCGGCGAGATTTCACAAGCCCATTTGCAAGGAATGCATACTACAACATTTGCTGAAATGCATAAATTAGATTCTGGCGGATACATCATTGATACGCCTGGAATCCGTGCGTTTGGAATCGTAGATTTGAAGAAGGAATTTATTTCGCACTATTTTCCGGAGATGAGGGCATTGATTGGAGCATGCAAATTTCACAATTGTCAGCATTTAAACGAACCAAAATGCGCTGTTAAGGATGCTATTGAACATGGAGAGATTTCCGAAAGTCGCTATGCATCTTACTACCAATTGATGACAGAAGATGAAAACGAAACGTACCGCAAAAATACCCACGCGTGAGAGTTTTACTGCAACGAGTGAGCGAAGCGGCGGTGCAAATTGAAGGTGAAATCGTTGGCGAAATTCAACAGGGAATTTTAATTCTAGTTGGTATTGAGCACGAAGATACCACCGAAGACGCAGATTGGCTGGTTCAGAAAATCGTAAATCTCCGTATTTTTAGCGATGAAAATGAAAAAATGAACTTCTCTACAGCAGATATTGGTGGCAGATTTTTAGTTGTTAGTCAGTTTACCTTACACGCATCCACAAAAAAGGGAAATCGACCGAGTTATATTAAAGCTGCTCGACCAGAACAAGCGATTCCGTTGTACACCTATTTCGTATCCGAGTTAGGTTCAATTTCGAAAACGAAAGTTGAAACTGGGAAATTTGGCGCAGACATGAAAGTTCGCTTAATTAATGATGGGCCAGTGACCATTTGGATGGATTCGAAAAATAAAGAGTAAAATAAAAAGCCATGACACTAAAAGAAGCGCAGAAAGCAGTAGACGATTGGATCAAAGAATATGGCGTTCGCTACTTTGATGAATTGACAAATACCGCAATGTTAATGGAAGAAGTTGGCGAAGTCGCCCGTATTATGGCGCGACGGTATGGTGAACAAAGTGAAAAGGAATCAGACAAAAACAAAGATTTGGGAGATGAATTGGCAGATGTTTTATTCATTCTTATTTGTTTGGCGAACCAAACCGGAATTGATTTAGAAGAGGCGGTTCGAAAAAATCTTGACAAAAAAACGCAACGGGATCATTCGCGGCATAAAAACAATGAAAAACTAAACTAATGGGATTATCCAAAATACGAGAGGAATTGCACGAAATTTTGCCAGACAAAGGTATAACAGAACTGAATTCTTTTCAAACTGAAATCATAGATGCACTAAAATCCGGTAAAAACATTTTAGCGGAAGGCCCACTTGGGTCTGGAAAAACAAAAGCGATTTTACTGTGTCTTCTTCAAAAAATCGCAGAACCAACGGAAGGTTCGCCACGTGCAATTGTGGTTTGTAAAACAAGCCAAGAAGCGTATGATTTGCACGCTGAACTGGAAAAAATTTGCAGAATTCTGGATATCACAGTTGATTTGGCGCACGACCGTGGGAAAATGCTGCAGCAGCGCAACGATATTTTCGATGGAACGGAAATCATCATCGCAAATCCAAAACGGCTATATGAATTATACATTCAAAATGGTTTCAATGTCAGTCAGTTAAAACTTTTTATACTAGACGATGCCATTGAACATTTTAAAGATGGCTACAAAATGCAATTGTCTCGCATTGTGGAGAGTTTACCGAGATGCCAGCATCTCTATTTTTCCAACACCTTCAACGATAAGAGAATTGAAGAATTTCTGGAAGAGTTTGTTCCATTGACCTATAAAATCAAAGCCTAACTAAACATACTTCAATATCATCTGTTTTATTCCTAAAACCACGCCATTGAGTAGAGAAAAATTAGCAGATTTGCGACCAGAAATCCCTTCTGCATTACTAGATAATACAAAATCTATTGAGCATTTTCAAAATGAAGTATTGCGTCCAATAATCAAATTTCAACACGATTTTATTTTTGCTTATTTTGAGCAGAATGCTACTTTCCAGTCGCTTCGAAAAGAAAATAAAACGCTTGGAGATTTTTTAGTGAAGGTTCAAGCATTTATTGGAAACCAGCCAAATATTAAACACCAACTCATTGGTGCGATTATCGGAATGCTGACAGATTCAGAACTAGGAACCTATTGGAGTGATTCAACGGCGCACAATAAACGCATACACCAAATGATTTGTCAGCGTGTTGCCGATACTTTTTTTGCTAATTAAGCATTAATATTAGAGCTAATTCACAAAGATTTTTTGATTTTTTCAGCAACAATTTTATCAATTGGAAAGTTAAAACTAGCTGCTGAAATCTCAGATAAATGCATCCAACGGTGCTTCTCTCCATCTTCCGTTAAAGGAATTTTATGTTTGTCAGTTTCAATAGAGTGCCAATCGTTAAAGTGCACAAAATAATAGAACGAGAATAATTGCTGCTTGGGATTGAAGGCTGAAACTTGGTTAAAATCATTGAAATATAGCAATTCTCCGACCTCTACTTCTATCTGTAGTTCCTCCATAAATTCTCGCTCCAAACTGGCTGCAAATCCTTCGCCGAATTCCAAACCGCCACCTGGAAATTTTGTAAAGGCCATTCCATTTCGGTGTTCGTCCGACACTAAAACCTGCTGATTTTCATTAATTAAAATTCCGTAAACGCGAATATTAAACATGCTTAAAAAAATGGAATGGATTGAATCAGATGGAACGTAATTATTTCGTTAAAATTGTATGAATATCTGGCCTAAAATACAATTCCGATTTCATGACTTTTCCATCTTCGCGGTAAATTGGCTTTCCGTCAGCATCTAATTTACTCATGTTTGAGCGCTGAATTTCCTGAAAAACTTCTACAATTTTGTGTTGCAAACCATGCTTTAGAATTGTTCCGCATAAAATATACAATTGGTCGCCTAATGCATCTGCAATTTCAACAATATCGCCATTTTTTGCTGCTTCTAAATACTCTTCATTTTCCTCTTGCATCAAGCGAAAGCGAAGCTCCATTTCTGCTTCTGTCAGTTCAACAGTTGGTGTATAATTGTTCGCAATTCCAAAGGCAGTGTGGAATTCCTCGACTGCAGCAATCGTTTCTTTTAACGTCATAGTATTTTTTTTTAAAGATAGTAAATCCTTCATTTATCGTTCCGTTTTAACTCAGAACTTAGAAACGAATTTTTACAGCATAGATAAACTGTTTAAATCGTCCCAAAAACGAGGATAACTTTTCGCCACCGACTCTGCCTGTTCAATTATCAATTCCTGCGTCGCAAACATGCCAGCAATTCCAAAACACATCGCAATGCGGTGATCGTTGTGCGCGTTTACAAATCCACCATTCATTGTTCCATTTCCATGAATATACAAACTATCCTCAATTTGCTCAATTACAACTCCCAGTTTGGTAAATTCTTGCCGCAATACTTCTCCTCGATTGGATTCTTTTGACGCTAATCTATGCACGCCTGAAATTTTTGAAACACCGTTAATAAAAGCGGCAAAAACAACTAAAGCAGGAAACAAATCTGGACAGTCTGTGGCGTCAAATTGAAAAGCACATTTATCTTTTCCTAAAATTGAAATACCATTTGAATCTTTCAAAACAGAACACCCAGCAGAAACAAAAGCGTGTAAAATAGCTTTATCCGCCTGTAAGCTACTCATAGATAATCCTTTAACTTTTACTTCAGCGCCGAGCGCCGACGCCACCAACCAAAACGAAGCGGCGCTCCAATCGCTCTCTACAGTATAATCTGTTGCTTTATACGTTTGATTTCCTGAAATAAAAAATGTATTGTTTTCTTTTCGTTCAATGTGCAATCCAAAAACGGAAAGGGTATTTAATGTCATATTGAGGTAGGGCGTACTTTTTAAATTTGCTACGCCTAAAGTTGTTTCCCCATCAATTAAAGGCAATGCCATCAACAAACCAGAAATGTATTGGGAACTTTGAGAACCGTCAACTACAAGTGAAGTAGAGCGCATTGGTCCTTTAACAGTGAAGGGCAAGAACCCAGAATTTGATTCAAAACCGACATTTAAATTCGGGAATTCCTCCGCAAAAAAACACATTTCTCGCTGCATTAAACTTCCTTCGCCTAGCAAATTGTATACGCCGTTTTGAGCAGCACAAATACTCGTCAATAAGCGAATGCATAAACCACTTTCGCCTGCATCCAAGGTTAATTTAGTTGGGAAATAGTTTGTTCCCGTAATTTCGATTGTAGTTTCGTCAATATATTTGACCGTTGCTCCAAACTGTTCAATTGCAGCCAACATTTTTAGCTCATCATTACTACTTCCGCTGTAAAATATGTGTGATTTTCCTTTTGCTAAACCAGCGCATAAAAATGCACGTTGTGAATCACTTTTAGAAGGCGGAATCTGAATAATTCCAGCTCGTTTTGCAGGTTGAATATGCTGAATCATTTTCTTTAGCGCGTTATTCATTTTTTGGATTCATCACTTTTGTCTGATGGCGAATAGATTCTTGGTGAATTGCATCCATTATTTTTCGCACAAACTGCTGTGTTAATTCATAATCTTGGCTTGAAAGGAGTCTTTTAGAAATTACTTTTTCCCAATGTTCTTGTTGCAAAATAGTGATTTTTTGTTCCCGTTTGAAATTTCCTACTTCCTCACTTATTTTCATTCTTGCGGAAAGAATATCGAATAAACGATCATCCAAAATCCCTATTTTTTCCCTCATCTCCAGTAAATGTTCTTCATGACTTGACGCGATAGAAGGAGATCTAAGAATCAACCCATTCATTAACTGACTCAAAATAAATGGTGTAATTTGCTGGAAAGAATCTGACCAAGCATTATCTGGATCAGGGTGTGTTTCGATCATCAAACCATCAAAATTTAAATCCATCGCTTTCTGCGCAACTTCTGCTAGCAAATCTCTTCTTCCTGAAATATGACTCGGATCGCAAATTAGCGGAATATGTGGCAACCTTTCTTTCAAGGCAATTGGAATTTCCCAGCTTGGCACATTACGGTACTTTGGGTGCTTGTAAAACGAAAAACCTCTGTGAATTGCCACTAAATCTGTCAAACCAGATTGATCTAGCCGTTCGAATGCACCAAACCACAATTCCAAATCGGGATTAACGGGATTTTTAACCATAACGGGAATATCGACTCCTTTTAATACATCGGCAATTTCTTGCACAGCAAATGGGTTAACTGTTGTTCGCGCACCAATCCAAAGTACATCCACACCAGCTTTAAGTGCAGCTTCTACATGCTGTCGATTTGCGATTTCAACCGAAGTTGGCAAGCCTGCTGATTTTCCAGCTGCAACAAACCAAGGTAATGCTTCTTCTCCAACCCCTTCAAATGAATTTGGCCGCGTCCGTGGTTTCCAAATTCCAGCACGCAATAAATTTGCAGAGGTATGTTGTGCAATTTGCTGCACAACTTCGTTGACTTGGTCTTCCGTCTCTGCACTGCAAGGTCCTGCAATCAAAAATGGACGATCGATATCTTTTATAGCTATTTTTAAATTCAAAATAATCGCTTTAGTGAACTAACACTTTATAAAAGTACATTGTTCTAAACTTCTTTCGCAATTTTAAAGTGTAAAAGGATTAATTTTCTCCTTGTAAATAACAAAATCCACCCTAATTTTTAAAAAAGCCCTTTTACAAAATTGAAAAATGACTTAACTAGTCAAATAGTTTAACAACTTCAACCTGTTAAATCATTTATTTCACTATATTTAGCTCGTTTCTAATCGTAAACTAATAACGAAAAAATGCTCGATAAGGCGTTTCTATTTGCAACCAGTTTTTATTTCTTTTTGGTATTTTCACCTAAGGCAAATGCTCAAACAGATCATTGGGAAACAGTCGTTTACGATAATAGCGTCTGGAAATATATTGTTCCAAATGCCAGCACATCACTAAATTGGATACAACCATCCTTCGATGCAGCTGCATGGAGCGCAAGCCAAGGTGGATTTGGATTTGGAGATGGTGACGACAATACTCAAATTCCAACCAATTCAATTTCTGTTTACCATCGAATTACCTTTTCCATTTTAGATATTTCGCTTGTAACCAAGGCGATATTAAACATGGATTATGACGATGGATTCGTTGCTTATTTGAATGGTGTTGAAATTGCCCGGAACAACATTGTTTCCGGTGGGCAACCGGCGTATAACCAAACGGCATCCGCTTCGCATGAAGCGGCGCTATACCAGGGAAATTATCCTGATCAATTTGAATATTCACAAAGTCAATTGGTCGGAATGTTGCTAAATGGAACCAATGTACTTTGCATCGAAACACATAACCAAAGCCCATCCTCCGCTGATTTTACATCGCGAGCATTTTTTAGTGTTGGAATGTTAAATTCCAATACTACATATGGACCAACACCAACTTGGTTTGTTCCACCTTTTGAATTTGTACAATCAAATTTACCTATTGTATTATTAAACACAGATGGAGTAGCAATTCCAGACGAACCGAAAATCGATGGAACTATTGGGATAATTGATAATGGTCTTGGCGGATTAAATAATATCAACGATTCATTTAATGCGTTTTATGGCCAAATTGCAATTGAAAGCCGCGGTTCCTCGTCCAATACTTTTCCAATGAAATCCTATGCAATTGAAACACGTGGACCGAACGCTTCACTTAATTACAATGCTTCCATATTTGATTGGCCAGCCGATAATGATTGGATTTTATATGCTCCTTACACGGATAAATCACTGATTAGAAATATTCTGACATTCGAAATCGGGACGCAAATGGGACATTATTCCCCAAGAACTAAATTATGCGAAGTAGTGCTGAATGGAGAATACATCGGAGTTTATGTTTTTATGGAACGAATTAAACAAAATCCTGGCAGAGTGAATGTGGATGAATTATTGCCAAGTGATCTTGCGGATAATGAATTAACGGGCGGCTATATTGTGAAAATCGACAAAACTACTGCGGGTGGAATAATCGCATGGGATTCTCCGTTTAACGCTAATCCGTCAAATAGTACTATTTCTTACCAACTACATGACCCAGAAATAACAGAAATGCATCCGGCTCAAATACAATACATTGAAAACTTTATAACGGATTGGGAAACTGTTCTAGCTGGTCCTAATTTCGCGGACCCTATTTCTGGTTACAAAGCCTATATCGACGAGCAATCTTTTATTGATTTTATGCTGGTAAATGAAATTTCTAAAAATGTGGATGGTTATAGAATCTCTACTTTTTTGCATAAAAACCGACTGAGTGAAGGAGGAAAGTTAGTTGCCGGTCCATTATGGGATTTCAACTTGGGATGGGGAAACGCTAATTATTGTCAAGGAGGTCAAACAACGGGCTGGGAGATCAATTTCAACACTATTTGCGGTGGTGGTTTAGATAATCCATTTTGGTGGAATCGACTTTTGGAAGATCCTGCCTATGCAAATGCGGTTAAATGTCGGTGGTTAACGCTTCGCGAAACTATTCTGAGCAATGCTGTTCTTACCAATTACATTGATAGTTTAGCTGCTGTTTTAGCTGTACCTGCAAGTCGAAACTACACTAAATGGCCTATTTTAGGAACCTACGTTTGGCCAAACAATTTTATTGGAGACACCTACCAAGAAGAGATTGATTACCTAAAAAATTGGATGCAAAATCGTTTAACTTGGATGGATCAAAACATGTTTGGGACGTGTGACAATCTGAACATATTGGAAAACCATAAGACAGCTCCTATCGTTTTTCCAAATCCGAGTGATGGGAGAATATCGATCCACGCAGCAATGCATCTTGAAAATGTAACACTTAAATTATTTACGGTTGAAGGAATTTTACGGTACGAACAAAAATTTGACCAACTGAAAGAAGAAAATTTAGATTTTAGTACCCTTTCAAAAGGATATTATTTGCTTACTATTAATCAAACCGACGGCACGTATCAAACCATTAAAATAATACTAAGATGAAATCAATTTTAAAAAAGGCACTACTTGGAGTTGCTATTATTGCATTTTTTAACCAATGTAAAAAAGTGGAGGGACCAGGCGGAACATCCGCAATTCGTGGTTCTTTGGTTGGTGTTAATTTCACAAGTGGTGAATCGGAAATTATTGAAATCACCATCAAAAGTGGCAGCGATGTTGAACATGGCGATTATTGGCTTTTCAATAGTCCATCCGGAGGGAATCTCTACTATGTATGGTATAAAAATCAAAACTGGGTAAGCAATGGCAATCCATTTTTATGGGGAAGAACGGGCATTTCTGTTGACTTTAACTACAGTGATTCCAACCTAGAAATTGCCAATAAAACGGCAGAAGCAATTTCCCTAGCCTTACAAGGCGAATATGTCGTGAGTTTAAATCAGGATATTATTTCACTCACAAGTACATCGCACAGTGCAATTACAGATGCGGATAATGGAACGACGAATTTCAATGTAGACATTTCTAACCAAGGGAAACCGGATGTAACTGGAATAGAGACCGCAATTGCAGATGAACGGGTTTTCTTGATCTATGGCGATGGAACTATCTTTAACGAAACTGTTCGCACTGGAGCAAATGGGATTTACACATTTGAAGGATTACAGGTAGGTAAGTACAAAGTGTATGCGTTAACTGAAAACACGGTTACTGGAGAAAAAACGCCAGTTTATTTGTCCATTGAAATTTCTAAAAATGGCACAATTACAGAAATAGGTCAATTAAGCATTAGCCATTAATGAAAATTTATGTAACACTTCTGGTTCTCGTTTTTCCGTATTTCGTTTCTTTTTCGCAATCGTCACAATTATACAATCGGACGGCAATTGAAGGAGAAATAGATTGCAAAAAAAAATTATCCGTGTTGTTTGGACTTCAATCCCGTTGGAATTTAAGTGCAACTAGTTTCGATAAATTGCTGTTTAAATTAGAACCGAGCTATACGATCAATAAATCGATTGAAATTAATGCAGCGTATCGAAATAGCGTTTGGCAAAATTCAAATTTCATGTTGGATGGAAAGAAAACTACATTTGCTAATCGGTTCTCGCTTGGCTTTCGTTTAAACTCATCCAAATTTAAAAAAATGGATACTTATTTTCGATTGGTTTACCTGTCGAGAATCCAATTTGAAGAATTTAAATTTAAACGCGATCAATGGTATTGGCGCAACCGAATTACGGTAAAAGCAAAAATTAAAAGCAATCAAATAAAGCCCTATTTTAGTGTTGAGTCATTATACAGAAAAAATCAATTTTACTACTTAATGGATACTGAATTCGTAACAGAAGGAATGGTGAACGAAATTCGTTATACGCTTGGAACGGAATTCATAATCAACAAGAGAAATACAATGGATGTTGGTTTGATGTTGCGGGATTACCGAACAATTAAGGCAACAAATTTTGTGCTTAATATTACGTACAGGCATGATTTTACACCAAACAAAAAGCGTAAAAATTAGAAGATTACTTTTGAGTACTGACGAAATCCTTCAAGTAAAAAGGTTCAAAATAGGCCACATTTTCTAATTCCTTCGACAGAAATTTTTCATATGCGCTTTCTATTTGACCTATTGCAGATGCATGAATGGAGGTGTCGAACAAACACGTACGATTTTCCCAGATTGAACTTAATTTTTCAGCACCATCGCCAAAATAGATGAAAGGGTCAAACTCAGCGTACGAATTTTCATTTATAATATCTGCAGAAATTGGCTTTAATAATTTCAAATTACTTGCGTAAATTCCAGAATACACTTCCATTCTTCTCGCATCAATTAACGGACACAATGTTTGTTTTGGATATTTTTGATGCGCCATTTTTGCCATAGAAAACAATGCATCGACAGAAATTAACGGAATATCCAATGCATAGCACAACCCTTTAGCGGTAGAAACTCCAATGCGCAGACCAGTATAAGATCCAGGGCCAGAAGCAACGGAAACGCCATGGATATTCTGCAAGGTAATCCCTGCTTCCTGCACAACTTCCTGAATAAAAACCGTGAGTTTTTCACTATGTGAATATTCTTCTGTTGATTCTTCGCGCATTGCAACCATTTCTCCATTGCAGGACAACGCAACCGAACAAACTTTAGTCGCAGTTTCCAAATGTAAGAGATAAATCATGGTAGAATGTCTAATTTAAAACCAATTCCGTGGATATTAGCTATTTGAATTCGCTTATCTTCTTTCAGATACTTCCGCAACTTTGTTATAAAAACATCTAAACTCCGTCCAACAAAATAATCATCTTGTCCCCAAACTGCATTAAGAACAACATCTCTTGCTACAACTTGGTTGATGAATTTGCACAATATCTTTAATATCTGGGCCTCTTTTTTGGTTAATGTTTTTTTAAATTTAGGATGAACCAAGGTGTAATTTAACGTGTCAAATAAATAATCTCCAAGTTTTACGACTGTTTCTTCGGCAGACTCTTGCACGATATTTACCCGTTTTAAAAGCGCGGCAATTCGAACTTGAAGTTCCTCACTACTAAATGGTTTTGTCAAATAATCATCGCCGCCAGCTTTAAATCCTTCCACTTTATCCTCAGTCATTGACTTTGCTGTCAAGAATAGAATAGGAATTTTAGCGTCTATTTTTCGGATATCTCTCGCAAGCGAAAAACCATCCTTTTTAGGCATCATTACATCAAAAACACAAAGGTGAAATTTCTCCTCATTGAACCGCTTAAAACCTTCCGATCCATCAGCGCATAGCGTAACGTGGTAACCATCTGCTTTCAGTTGATCCGAAATAATAAAGCCCAAACTCGTATCGTCCTCGACTAAAAGAATTTTTATTTTCATGTGAAAAAATATAAGCTAAAGATAGAAAAATATTAAATGAGATAAATAATCAAAAAACAAAAGCTCTGAACGGGAGTCCAGAGCTTTTGTATACTAATCAACCTAACCTACTACTACTGCGACAAAGTTACAAACAATTTATGCGTCGCACTTACATTTTAACAAAATATTAATTGTTAAAAAATCAAAAAAAATTAAAGGTTGATCTTGAATATTATTTTATCGAAAAAAACATTGAACTTAAAACTAAAATAGAAATGGTTGAAAGGTGAATAAATTCGAACAAATCACACAAAATTTAAACCAATTAATTAAAAGAATTGCGTTACTCCAATCCGATTTTCTATGTATCTTTATGTCATCCAATTAATTAAAACTTTCGCAGATAGTTCAAAACTCAAAACATGGTAAAGATTTTAATAATAGACGACGAGGAAGATATTAGAGAACTTTTAAGTTACAATCTAAAAAAGGAGGGGCATCTTGTTTTTACGGCGGAAAATGGGGAAGTTGGTTTATCTATAATGAAAAAGGAACATCCAGATTTAATCCTATTGGATGTCATGATGCCTGGTATGGATGGTGTTGAAGTTTGCGATTCAATTAGAAATACGCCTAATTTCGAGAAGACACTTGTTTGTTTTCTTACAGCCAGAAATGAAGATTACAGTCAAATCGCAGGTTTAGATGCTGGAGCAGATGATTATGTCGCTAAGCCTGTGAGGCCAAAAGTTTTAATTAGTAGAATAAACGCCTTATTGCGCAGAAAAGGAATGCTGTCGATAGAAGCTGAACCGAGCACAAATTTAATTATCAATCGAGACAAATACATTGTAGAAAAAGACGGCGTTGTTTTACACCTTCCGCGAAAAGAATTTGAATTACTTGCCTTACTCGCTTCCCGTCCCGGGCATGTTTTTGAGCGGGAGGTGATTTTAGAAAAAGTTTGGGGAACGGAAATCGTAGTTGGGGATAGAACAATCGATGTACATATTCGAAAATTGAGAGAAAAAATTGGCGATGATGCAATTAAAACGGTTAAGGGAATTGGCTATAAATATATAGAAAACCTTCTGTAAAGAGTTTACACTATTAAAAGTTTGCTACAATGGTTTAAACATTTTATGTTTTTAATGTTAAATTAGTATTAACTCAAATTAACAATCTAGTAACTATTCTGTAATTCTAAAATTAATAAATCGCTGTTCCTTTGTAGCTTAAAAAAATAAAGAAACAGATGACTTTAAAATTACTCATTCGAACAATACTACCACTATTTTTAACTTTTATTTCCTTTTCTCAGTCTGGCATCATCAATGGTAGCATTACCGATGGCGTAAGTGGTTTGTCTATTCCAGGAGTTAAGATAATGATTGAGGGTCAAAATAAAGGTGCATTTTCAGATCTTGATGGAAAGTATGCAATTAAAGATCTTCCAGTTGGAACTTATTCTTTGTCTTATAAATACGACACATACAACACAAAAATTATAACGGGAATTATTGTAAAAGCGAATGAAATCACTACTGTTTCGGTGGCGTTGGAATCTATTGTTCAAGAAATTGGTCCAATCACGGTTAGCGTGACAGTTTCGAAAGAATCTAACAGTAACTTATTGCAACTGCAGAGAAATAGTGCTGGATTGGTAGATGGAATAACTTCTGAAAATATAAAAAAATCTCCGGATAGAGCTGCAAGTGATGTTTTAAAGAGAGTCAGTGGTGCGAGTATTCAAGACAACAAATTCGTTATTATTAGAGGTTTGAATGATCGTTATAATTCAGCTATGATTAACGGCTTGCCTTTGCCTTCCACAGAAGCAGACAGAAAAGCATTCTCGTTTGATATTTTTCCATCTGTTATGTTGGATAATATGTTGATCTTTAAAACTGCAAGTCCTGATTTACCTGGTGATTTTGCAGGAGGAGTTATTCAAATAAATACCAAAGATGTTCCTGAAAAAGATTTTATTACGGTTACAGCAGGAACCAATTACAACACCCAATCAACCTTCAAAGAGTTTTCCACATACGAAGGAAGCAATAAAGATTGGATTGGATTAGGAGATAACGACAGGGCATTGCCTTCCGGGCTAGCAAGTTCTTCGGAATTTAAACAGTTGCTTTCTAATCCAACTACGCGATTTGAAAATAGTAAAGTATTTAACAACGATTGGGGAATTAACTCAAAAAAATCATCGCCTCTAGGTCAAAGTTACCAAGTAGGTTTTGCTAAAAATTTAAAACTGAACAAAAATGAATTTGGATTTATTGGAGGTTTAAACTATAACTACAACAGAAGGTTTTTAGATGTTACCAGAAAAGATTATAACAATGATTCGTCTAGAGTCTTTGATTATAAAGATGCAACATATAGAGAAAATGTAACTTGGGGAGCAATGTTGAATTTTGCATATAAAATTGGTGAAAACAATAAAATTACCTTCAAAAACATGCTTAGCAATAATTCAACAGACCAAATTGTTCATAGAACTGGAGAGAATATAGATGCTGATCAAATTGTTTCGGCGACAACGCAACAATATACAAGAGCAAAAATGATTTCTTCACAATTGTCAGGAGAACATTTACTGAAAGCATCAAAAATCAAATTGAAATGGGGGCTTAATTATAGCAAAACCCAATCTACAATTCCCAACCTGAAGCGAATGTTGTATTATAAAAATCGAACAATACAAGGTACAAAAGCAGATTCAGTTTATTCAGCATATGTGCCATTCGGTTCTCCTTCTCCAGATTTTGCAGGAAGATTTTTTTCCGACTTGAATGAAAATTTATACGCTACAATGGCTGAAATTTCGATTCCGTATAAAATGTTGAAACAAAAAAGTTTGATAAAAGTAGGTTATGCTGGATCAATTAAGGCTAGAACTTTCGATGCACGTGTTTTTGGTTATGCAGTAAACAATTCAGCACTTTTCAATTATAACTTGTTGTATTTGCCACAGGATTCAATTTTTTCAAACGAGAACATTAATGCTGCTGGTTTCAAATTAGGAGAAACAACAAATCCATCCGACTCTTACACCGCATCAACTAATTTAAATGCGGGCTATTTAATGACAGATCAAAAATTTGGAAATAAACTAAGAGCTGTTTATGGATTAAGAGTTGAAAATTTTAATCAGAAATTAAATTCGCTTTCCTATGGTGGAGATACTGTTAAGATCGATAATACAACATTAAGTTATTTACCATCTTTGAACCTTACCTATTCTCCTAAAAAAAGAATCAATATTCGTGGAGCAGTTTCACGCACTGTTGCAAGACCTGATTTTAGAGAATTAGCTCCATTCTCTTTTTATGATTTTAACACATCATCTGCAGTTGTTGGTAACGACACTTTGAGACCAACTGACATTACTAATTTAGATTTACGTTTTGAATTTTTCCATGGTAATGGTCAAATCATCTCAACTTCTTTGTTTTACAAAGACTTTACAAATCCTATTGAAAACACAGTTTTCTTTGGAGGATCAGGATCTAGAACCTATACCTACAGAAATGTTGCAAATGCTGTAGACTATGGAATCGAATTTGAACTAAGAACAAAATTAAGTTTTATAGATTCGCTTTTAAATACTTCCGCGATGGATAATTTCCTTCTTTTTACGAATGTAACGTTAGTCAAATCAGTTGTTGATTTATCAAATGTTGCTCAAGCTGTTACAAAGGAAGAACAATACAGACCTATGCAAGGACAATCACCATATTTAATAAATGCTGGATTAGTTTACCAGAACGATTCTTTGGGATTCGGTGCAAGTTTAATGTTTAATAGAATTGGAAGAAGAATTGCTTTCGTAGGCACCAACGGTTACCAAGATATCTATGAAAACCCTAGAAGTATTTTAGATTTTCAAGTTTCTAAAAGAATCTTTAAAAAAGGTGAATTGAAATTTAACATCAGCGATATCTTTAATCAAAGAGCTGTCTTCTATCAAGATTTTAATCTTTCTAAAAAATATGAGGAAAGTGTAGACAAAGAAATTACAGGAATTAGATACGGTAGAAATGTAACATTATCCTTTTCATATAACTTTTAATGTAATTTGCCATACTTAAAAACTTAATTAAATTCTCCATAAATAAGGCTTCGAAACTTTTCGAAGCCTTATTTTTTTGTAAATGAGTCCCTTACGACACATTCATATAGACAGAACTTATGTTTAGTAAATGTTACCATTTCTTAATTAAATTAACCATTTGATAAACTAAGAATAACCCTTTGCTAACACTGAGGGAGTAGTTCTTCTTACTTTTGTTGAGACAAAAAAGCGGGTGAAACAGCTTCCCGGAAAAAGCGGTTAGAAACTTAATTATGAAAACAAAAATGAAAACAAAATTACTATTTATGGCATTTGCTTTAGTAAACTTCTTTGCTACAAATGCACAAGTCACTGTTTCAGGAGACATCACGTCTAACACGACCTGGACGAACAATAACATTTACACACTTACAGGTGGATTTGTTTATGTTACCAATAATGCTACGTTAACAATTGAGCCAGGCACAATTATTAAAGGAAACCTTTCTGCTTTGGTTATCACAAGAGGTGCAAAACTAATGGCACAAGGAACTCAAACACGTCCGATTGTATTTACATCCTTCCAACCAGCTGGTTCCAGAGCAGCAGGAGATTGGGGTGGAATATTAATAATGGGGAAAGCGCCTATTAATGATCCGGCTGGAGAAAGATTAGGTGAAGGCGGAATTGATCCTGTTAAAGGATTGTACGGCGGTACAGATCCAAACGATAATTCAGGAATTTTAACTTACGTTAGAATTGAATATGCAGGAATTGCTTTTCAACCGAACAATGAAACGAATGGTTTGACAATGGGAGGCGTTGGCGCTGGAACAATTATCGACTATATACAAGTTAGTTATGGTGGAGATGATGCATTTGAATGGTTTGGTGGAACAGTAAACTGTAAACATTTAATTGCGAATAAGACTTTAGATGACATGTTCGATACCGATTATGGCTACACTGGTCGTCTGCAATTTATAGTAGGTGTAAGTGATTCTTTGGTAGCGGATATCTCAGGTTCGAATGGATTTGAGTCAGACAATGATGCAACTGGAACTACTAATGGACCATTAACAAAACCAATTATTACAAACGCAAGTCTTTTTGGCCCTAGAGCGACTATTACAAGCACTGGATATAATGCAAATTTTAAAAGAGCTGCACATATTCGTAGAAGTTCATCAGAATGCATTTATAACTCCTTGATTGTTGGTTTTCCAGTAGGATTAAAAATTGATGGAACAACAACAGGAAACAATTGTACTACAGGGACTTTACAGTTCAAGAATAATATTATCGCAGGTTGCCCTCAAAATTTAGACTCAACTTCATTAACAGCGCCTGTATTAACCATGAATTCTTGGTTTAATTCAAATGGCAATACAACATTTACAAATCCACAAAGTGCGCTTGCTGTTGCGCCAACTAATTATTTGAATCCAAATTTCTTGCTTCAATCTAATTCACCTGCAATTTCAGGAGCAAATTTCACGTATCCAAACTTGAACAATTCTTTCTTCACACCTACAACCTATAAAGGTGCATTCGATGGCGCGAACGATTGGACAAAGTGTTGGTCAAACTTTAATCCACAAACTACAAATTATAATACTCCAGGCATTTCCTATTTAGCAGTTTCTGCTACTGCAAGTGGCCCATTAACAATCTGTCAAGGAGGTTCAGTTGTTTTAACTTCTAGTGCTGCAACAAACAATACATGGAGCAACACTGCAACAACACAAGGTATTACAGTAACAACAAGTGGAACGTATACTGTTACAACTACCAATACTGCAGGATGTATAGCAACATCAACTCCAATTATTGTTGTTGTAAATCCATTGCCTTCAGTTCCTACGATTACGTCGGCTGGCTCTACAACTTTCTGCCAGGGAGGATCAACTGTTTTAACAGCAAGTTCAGCTGCAAACAATACTTGGAATGGTGGTGAAACAACACAACAAATTTCTGTTTCTACTGGTGGAAATTACACTGTAACAGTTAGTGATTTAAATGGATGTCAAGCAACTTCATTACCAACAGTTGTAACTGTTAACCCACTTCCAGCTACCCCTATAATTTCTGCAAGTGGTCCTACTTCATTTTGTACTGGAGGATCTGTAGATTTAACATCAAGTGCTGCAAATGGAAATGTTTGGTCAACAACAGCGACATCTCAGACGATTAATGCTTCATCTACAGGAACATATACAGTTACAACTACCAACGGAAATGGATGTTCAGCAACTTCTGCTGCAACTTCAGTTAATGTTAGTAATTCACCAATTCCTACAATTAATGCAACTTCTTTAGTTGGTTGTTCAGGGGACAGTATTACTTTAACTGCTTCAAATTCTGACACATACACATGGTCTAATGGTGAAACAACTCCGTCAATTGTTGTAAATACAACAGGAACATATACCGTTACAACTACGAATTCTGATGCATGTAATGGAGTTGGTACTTCAACTCCAACTAGTATAACGTTCACACAATCTCCAACTGCATCTGGTTCAATATCAACTGTAGGTAACGTTGTTACATTTACAAATACTTCTGTAAATGCTACTAATTATTCATGGGATTTTGGGGATTTCACTAATTCTTCAGCTACTTCTCCTGTGCATGCTTTTGCTTCAAATGGAGTTTATACTGTAACATTAACCGCAACAAACGGAAACTGTACAGACATAATTACATTTGATATTTCAATATCCGTTGGATTAAATGAAATTGAAAACTTCATGGATGTTAAATTATATCCAAATCCAACAAATGGTAATACTACATTGGAATTTGAAAATATGACTGAAAATGAAGCAACAATTAAATTAATCAATCAATTAGGTCAGGTAATTACTGTTCAAGAAGTACAACTATCGCAAGGTAAAAATGCGGTAAAATTAAACACACTTGAATTAAACAGTGGATTATATATTGTTGTTCTTGAAACAAAGAACAATAGTGTTAACCGTCGTTTGATTATTCAAAAATAATTTAAACTTCCATGAGGGCTATCTTTTTAAGATAGCCCTTTTTTTGGACAAATATGTTTTATGGCAAATTTAAAAGCGCATACTATACTTCTGATTGATGATGAGCAAGACATTTTAGAATTTTTATCCTATAATTTAAAAAAAGAGGGATACAAAGTATATACAGCATCAAACGGGGAAGAGGGCGTTAAAATTGTACAAAAGATTTCTCCTTCTTTAATTTTATTAGATGTTATGATGCCGGTTTTAGATGGTATTGAAACGTGTCAAATGATTCGGAAAGATCTGAATATAACACAACCAATAATTGCTTTTTTAACATCACGAGCTGAAGACTATTCTCAAATTGCAGGATTCGAAGCAGGAGCGGATGATTATATAACAAAACCAGTGCGTCCTAGATTATTAATAAGTAAAGTTGAATCTTTGCTTAGAAGATTAGACAAGCCTGTATTAGAAGACCTTACCACACCTTCAACTAAAATTAAGATTGATAGAGAACGTTTTTTAGTTGAAGTAAATGATATTGTTTTAATTCTTCCAAAAAAGGAATTTGAATTATTGGAATTATTGGCTGGAAGACCTGGGAAAGTTTTTAATCGTGAACAAATTCTATCGATTGTTTGGGGAAATGAAACAATCGTTGGAGAACGTACTATAGATGTTCACATAAGAAAATTGCGTGAAAAACTAGGAGATTCGTATATTCGTACTATTAAAGGAGTAGGATATACATTCAGCGAATAGTGAGAAATATAAAACCAATACACTTACTTTTAGGTGGTAGCGCAATAATTTTTGGATTAACGTTTTTAATTACATTCATTATCGATTTTCAGGTAATGAATTTTCCTTTTTGGGTGCTTATTGGATTACCCCTTACTACTGGACTAATATCTTTTGGTGTATTTTATTTTTTTATAAAACACTTTATCAACGACCGATTAAAATTACTTTACCGCTCTATAAGGAAGGGTAAAATGACGACAGAATCTGAAATTAAATTTAAAATCACAGACGATGTTATCGCTACGGCTGAATTGGAAACTCAAAAATGGACAGAAGAAAGAAATATTGAAATTTCTAAACTGAAAGAACAAGAAGAATTTCGGCGGGAATTTTTGGGTAATCTGGCACATGAGTTAAAAACCCCAATTTTTTCAATACAAGGTTATATCCTTACGCTACTAGATGGTGGGATAGAAGATCAGACTGTAAATATTAAATTTCTAGAAAGAGCTTCAAAAGCAACGGATAGGATGGTAAATATTATCGAAGATTTAGATCAAATTACAAAATTAGAAGTAAACACGTTAAAACTTGAAATACGACAATTTGACATTCAAGAACTCGTTAGAGAAATTTTTGATTCCCTAGAAGACAAAGCAAAAGTTAAGAATATAAAACTAACTTTTTCAAAAGAATATGGGAGTATCTTTGTGCATGCGGATAGGGCAAAGATTTCACAAGTACTGATAAATCTTTTGACTAATTCCATTTTCTACGGAAACCAAGATGGTACAACAACCGTTCGATTCTATGTAATGGACGAAATATTGACCACTGAAGTTTCAGATAACGGCCCTGGAATAGAGGGAAACCATTTGCCCCGACTTTTTGAACGATTTTATCGTGTTGAAAAAAGCAGAAACAGAAATGAAGGTGGAAGCGGACTGGGATTAGCTATTGCAAAACATATTATTGAATCACATGGTCAAACATTATCTGTAAGGAGTTCTATTGGAGTGGGCAGTACTTTCGCATTTAGTTTAGATAAAAGTAAAAGCAAAACCAGTGGATTATACTCTTCCAGAGGAATACAAATAAAATAATTGGAGTAACAAGAAAAAAGGATTTAATATTTTAATAGATACGTTTCTAACATAAATCAGTATTACTCAGTACTAAACTTTACCAAAACTAAATCTACTCTGCAACAAATAACTATATATAACAGAAATAACCATTGTTAGTAATCGGGATGGAGTTGGATAAAAACCCATAAAATCAACTAATATCTTCATACATATATAACTAAGTAGTATTGCTCCGATAGAAACTATAAAATAACGCATAAACTGAATTTTGCCTGATAAATTAGAATCTTGAAAAGTAATAAACTTGTTCAATAAAAAACCTGAGATAAAAGTTATTGGAAAAACAAAAAATAAGGATGCGATATGAGGACTTATAACTATAAAATATAAATCCATATCTTGTTTACGGAGTACAAAATGAAAAAATGAAAAATACAACATTAGATCAAACAACATATTTCCGCCCCCACAAATTGCATAGCGGTATGTTTTTAAAGGAATAAATCTTTTAAAGATAAAATAAAACGAATCAATAAATGTATTAAGTAATTTAATCATGAATTTTTAATGATACAAACAGTATGTTTTTTTATACGCAATATTTCTAGCCGCATTCCAATAAATACTAAAGATAACCAAGTATTTAATTTTAACCTATAAATTGGATACAAAAAGAGATTTATAAAACTTTGGGATAAAAAATCCCGACTCATAGAATGAATCGGGACTTAAGATCGGCATCGACTTACGCTCCCATCCGCCAGCTGGCGGACACACGTACCATCAGCGCATATTATTAAAAAAAAATCCCGACTCATAGAAT
>CANJSS010000038.1 GCA_947476955.1 Flavobacteriales bacterium | reverse complement strand
TCTGCGCTATTTAATACCATCAAACGCACGTATGGCGATTACGATCAATCAAAATACCAGTTGAATACAACAGAAATGGCTAAAGGTTCTATATTTAATGTTGGCTTTGGCTTGGTTGGTGGTGTAAAGAATACATTTGCAGGAATTGGAACACTTTATTTTGATGCTGGATTTTCTTATTTGATTTTATCTATTCCGAGCAGTAACAACATATCCACCAATATGTATACTCCTTTGCTTTTTACGTTTAATTTCGGTTTCCGAAAAGAATTCTATTGATTATTCCCCCGTTTTTTTTCTGAGGTAACTTTTCAAAATCGAATAAACACTCGGCAAGACTAGAATATCTATTGGCAATGCCATTTTTTAAAACGGTGGAAACTTCTTCTTGAGAAAGCAAATTTGGTGCTGTTCGAAAGGATTCCTTGTTACACATTTTTTTTAATATTTCATACCATCCTTTTGGTAAATCGACGTGATTTGGTAACGGATGCGTTAATTGTAAATTTGTAAAAACACTCGGGTTTGGATGTGTAAGCGGCAATTTATTTGCAAACAATTTCCAGATTAAGATTCCCAACGTAAATTGATCTGTTCTATGGTCAACCAAATCTAGATGGTTCAAAACTAGTTCTGGTGCTGCATATCCAAGCGAAAAAATAGTAGAACGTTTATTTTCTTTTGCCAAATTAAGTGCCATTCCAAAGTCAATAATTGAAACGTTGATTTCTTCACCGTCTTGTTCGATGATAATATTAGTTGGTTTCAAGTCACAATGGACAAATTTATTTTCGTGAAGATATTCTAAAATCGGAACAATTTTCCTCAAAATAGATAGGAGGGAAGCGACTTTTTTTCTTGGATGAATTTTTTTCCAAAAATCCTCTAATGTTTCTCCTTTTAAATAGCTTTTTACAAGCGTAATTTTTTCTTCTTCCTCAATAAAGTTTAGTGTTTCTGGGAGATTTGAATGCTTAAAGGAAAATTCAGCCTCTTTTATGAGTTGCGTTTGAACAAGAGAATTATCTGGAGTTTTAACACACGTTTTAACCACACAAAATTTTAGATTAACGCGATTCTGAGCAAGATAAACTTCTCCAAACTTTCGGTTTTTCTGATTCCCCAGTTTTTTAATCAGCTGATATTTCTCCAATATTTCTGCCATATAGGTTAAAATTAGCAAATAAGTTGGCTAAAGATCGAGCTGGAAAACTTTTTCTCGTTACAAATTCGCTTTCAATCCTATTTGAAACGCTCTTGGCATTCCTGGGCGCAAACCTGCTGGTCTGGTGGAAACTAAATACACCTTATTTGTTAAATTTATTGCATTTGCAACGATAGAAATGTTTTTGTGGATTTGAAATTTCACACCAGCATCCAAAACGAAAAAAGCAGGAATTAATTCATCTACTGGAATCGCTCCGAATCCTGCTACTGTTCGCATTTCACTGTTGTATTTCGACCCCAGATTAATGGAAAATTTAGTGTTTTCGAGGGTCAAATTTGCCGAAATCTGGTGTGCTGATAAATAGGGTAACCTATCCCCATTTTCAACCGTCCCCCAATCGCCAAAAGTACTCTTGAAATCTGATTTGAAACGTGCATCTGTGAATGTATAGCCAATCGTTAGCGGCATTGCATAGTTCTTTTTTGATTTCGACAGCACGTCGTAAATAAATTGAAATTCAACACCTTTTGATTCTGCTTTTCCACCATTAAATAGCGCTCCAGAGCCTGTTCCTCCGCCAGCTGCTAAATCTGCTCCTAAAAGATTTTTATAATCGTTAAAATAAACTACAACCTGAGAGCTAATTCCTTTTCTATAGTATTTGAATCCACCTTCATAATTTATGGATTCTTCGGGTTGTGTTCCATCTATTGTTCCAGGAGGAGAAAAACCTTTATGAACGCCAGCAAAAGCTGCTAATTTCAAATTTATTTTATAGTCTAAAGCAATTCCAGGGATAAATACATCCACTTTATTTTGCGTTGTTTTCAAATTTAAACCAGTTCTTGTCGGATCTGCATTTCCATAATCTTTTTCGGATAGAGAAATATGCTCGTGGCGCAATCCGCTAGTAGCCGTTAATCGTTTATAGATTAATTTATATTGAATATAGCTTGCAGCTGCGATTGCGTTTGAAATTCGATTACTTTCCATTCCTAGAGCTCCTGCTGAAGTTAAAAACATGGTATTATTACTCATTTTATATTGGTCTTCGTATTGAAAACGATCCATATTATCTTGGTGGAATCGGAAACCCAAATCGATATCGTGGTTGATTTTTCCAGTTTTAAAATCCAGACCAATAACTGTTTGAACGCCTTGAGAATAATACGTCCTATTATTTCCTTTCACAAAAAGCGCATCTGAATTCTGACTGCTTTGTCCTTTTAAAATGGAATAGGCTTCGGCAGTATTAGATGCACTATTCAATAAAGCCGCAATTCCAACTTTCACTCCAGAACTGTCTTTTACAGCGTCAAGTTTGTACCAGTTTCGATGAAAATTATTGCGGTAAACGACAGTTGTTATATTTACGAATTTCAATGCTTTAAAAACATGTGTCGCAGAGATTTGTGTTTGAGTAGAAAGCATTTTGTCTTTCTGAGATGCAGCATAGCGTCTATAAGGGGTTGATTCAAAATCTTCTTTGGAAATCCCTAAATAGGTTTCGTTTGCGTTCTCATTCGTGTTGCCTGCTTTAAAAGTTAGCGATTGGTAATAACGTGCAGTAGACTTTGTATTTATTCGAAATTTAACGATAAAATCACTTTTATCGAAACCTGTATTCCCGCCATTATCCAATACTTTAAAACCATCTGAGCTATAATTCAAGGCTTCCACAGAATATCCAAAATGGGTAGTGGAATTCCCAACAAATGCGTGGACATTTCTTCCACCAAAACTTCCGCCGATTAAGCTTAATTTTACGCGTAGATCGGAAGGAATTTGGGTGGAAATAAAATTAATCGCCCCGCCAGTTGTAAAAGGACCGTATTTTATTTGACTACTTCCTTTTAAAATTTCAATTGCTTGCATGCGTCCAATTGTTGGGAAATAATATGCTGCTGGAGAAGAATAGGGCGCTGGAGCAATTAAAATACCATCTTCCATAAGTGTGATTTTTGAAGAACGTTCCACGCCTGTTCCGCGCAAACCAATATTTGGACGCAAACCGAATCCATCTTCCTCCTGAATGTTTACACCTGGTACACTTCTTAAGATACGGTTGATATCTGTGAAATTAAATTTCTCGAGCTCCTTTGGAGAAAGATAATAAGCAGATCCTGGCAATTCTTTTATCCCTTGTTCTCCACCGGTCAAAGAAATATGCTTTATTACGGCTTCTGGAAGATCTAAGACTTCTTCGGACAAATAAAAGTTTGTTGTCAGTATTTTATTATGCTCCAAAATAATAGGAATACGTACTTTTTTATACCCCGGATGGATAATTATCACGTTATATTCTCCAGCATTTACGTTTGAAAATTTAAATTCTCCATTGCTATTGGTAAGCGTTGAAAGATTTGCTTTTTCTAAGCGAACCGTAACACCTTTTAGTCTAGATGTGCTATCCGAAGAATAGATTGTGCCGTTAATTTCTCCATTTTCATTTTGTGCCGTCGTGTTAAAAATCACACAAAAAATTAAAAAGGTTAATGCAGCTTTCATTTTTATTTTTTTTTTGCAAAGTTGCTTGGATTGAAGCAATGGTACAATACCACAAAAAAGGTATATTAGATTCATTCTAAATAAGAATTCAGAAAAAGAAGGAAATTAGTGCGATGGATTAAAGGAAGACAGGTGGTTTTCGAAGGTCTAACTTTGCATCTTGGAACATCGAAGAAGTATTGCGAATGCTAAACAAGAAACTTTTATTGCCACCGATTGGTGTCCAATTGAACGACAAAGCCCAACAATGCATATTTCTGGATAAATTAAAGCGCGCATTCGTCACTTGTATTTTGCCGAGATCCATATTTATGTTGGACGATAATTTCCAACGCTTTGTGAAACTTACATCACCATTTAAAACCAAAGTTTGCAGTTGATTATACGTTTTTGGATCCGTAGAACTTATTTCCGTATTTCTATCGATGGAATAAACGTGAGAAAAGGATACTTTCCAAGGAATATTGAAATTCAAAAGGTATTCAGGATGCAAAGCATAATAATTATAATCCGCATTCCAATTATTAGCGATTGTTTCTTTGGTTGCTGCGAGTTCTTTTCTGCTTTCTTTTGCTGTTAATGTTAAGGAGGTGGTGAAATTGTTTCGGAGAAATCTTCCTAGATTATTATTCGAATTAACTGCATATTGAGAAAGTGTAGCTCCTGTGCTTGTGTTCCAACCATAGGGACTAAAAACAGAATTCGCCACAAAGTTCAACCATTCCATAGGACTAATTCTTAGGTTTATAGCCATATCTGAAAGGTTCATTGTATCCTTCATTAAATCATAGCTTCCTGTTAACGAAAGAATGTCTATTATTCTAATTTTCTGAAAACCTGTTACAGTATCTTTATCGGATTTCCGTTTCAATTCAAAAGTATTGTTGAAACCGAAGGTGATGAGTCCAGCAGCTTTTCCAGTATAGCTAGAATATAGACTATTTTGGAATGGAGAATACGTTACAGCAGCTTGATCCACTCCAACGTTTGCAGTGGTCAAAGAATTCAATTGAGGGGTGTAACGCAAACCAACGGAAGGTGTTAAAATATGACGTAAAAGAGGTTTTTTCTTCCCAATAAATTTATAATAACTATACACCATTGTTGTAAACGAAGCGTTGAAATTTAGCTCATGCTGCATTCCTGCTTTTTGAAGGGTATCAATTTTAGTGGAATTTGCAAAAGCATCATACGTTTTATCAATTTGCTGGAAATTTATTTTATTGGCATATGTAATGGAAGGATTGAATTTTAAGGTATTCTTAAAAAATGCTGCAGTGGTTTGGATGGATGTGCTTTGGCTGAAACCATTGAAGAACTTTGAACCAATTTCGGCGTAATTAGCATCTCTTAATAATGTATCTTCAAAAGTTGAACGGTTTTGTCCTTCCATATTATACGTTACGCCAATCCGTGCAGCCATTTTTGCTAATTCACCTTTTCCCGTAGCAACATTTTTAAATGGAAAAAACCGGGTTACGTTTGCATTGAAAATTGGTGAGACAAGTGAGATATTTTTGGATAATACATTTTGTCGCACAGATATTTTCATTCCCATAGTTATTGGTTTACCTGGGAATAAGCGGTTTATATTGATATCCGAATTAAAACTATTTTTAAAATAATCCGGATTTAAAGGATCCAAATTATTTTTTGATTTATTATCTGAAATAAAATTTACGTTTGAGGAGAAATTCCAATATGGATTCGATTTTGCTTCTTTTCGATGAGACCACGTAATACTTGCTTTATTACTTTTTGAATTTGCTGGAAATCCACTTTTGAATTGTTGAAATCCAATATCCAAAGAACCCCGAAAACCATAGCGCTTGGCGTAATCCAGTTTATTGCGCAAGCCCCAACTTCCACGAGAATACAAATTGGCGTATACAGAAGTTTGAACGTTGGAATTGATTGGTATATAATAGCCTAAATTCTGAACGCCAAATCCATAAACCGAAACAGGAACCATTTCAGGAAATAATATTCCGTGCGTTCTTTCCTTTTGCTGTGGAATCACACTAAATGGCAAGCCCAATGGTGTCGGAACGCCTTTCAACCATAGATTCATTGGACCGGTAACAATACGTTTTTCAGGAATCATTACGGCTTTTGATAATTGAAAATGGTAGTGCGGTTCGTCTAGATTACACGTTGTAAATCGTCCTTGTTTAAAATGAATTTCCTCATTTTGTTGTCGTTTTGCAACGCCCATGTATAAATACATTTCATCTTGTTGTATTTTTAATTCTTCAATAAAGCCTTTTTCTGTTTGAAAATTATAGCGAATGCTCGTTGCCGTAATTTCTTCCGATCCATCAGTGAACTTTGGGTACTCCACTTTTAAACTATCCTTATCGTATGCATATCTTGCCCAAACTTCATTTTTTTTTAAATCAATTAAAAGGTAGCCCGCCGACATCGTGATTTCTCCGTAAATCAATTTCGCATCGCCATACAAATGCCATTGTTTGTTTTTTAAATCAATGTAAATAGAATCTCTGGACGAAAAATAAATAACCTCTTCGATGCTTTCGTCGTTCAATTTTAATGTATCTCTGAAGTAATTTGTTTGGGCGTAACTTTCCACCGCTCCCAACATTATTAACAATGTAACGAAGATAAAAATGAATATGGAACGTTTATTGGTCAAAAATCCAATGTAAATTTGTTGCTGTTGTATGAATACTTGTGCAAAACTATTAAAATTAGCTCTTACCAATGGAAAAAATATTGACTTATAACAGAAACCTGCTTTATTTATTGTTTTTTGTACTTTTTTGTAGCACGGTTGGTTTTGGTCAAAATTCAACTCTAGATCAACAGACGTTAAAAACAATCGTTATTGACGCAGGACACGGCGGGAAAGATCCTGGTTGTCACGGTGCTTCTGCCAACGAAAAAACGGTTTGTCTCAATATTGCTCTTAAACTTGGCGAATCCATCAAGAAAAAATATCCTGGAATAAAAGTAATTTATACCCGAGACACGGATGTTTTTGTAGAATTGAATGAACGCGCAAATATTGCAAACAAATCGAAAGCAGATCTTTTTATTTGTATTCACGCAAATGCGGCTAGTGCAACAGCGTATGGCGCCGAAACGTATGTTCTTGGTTTGCACAGAACAGAATCCCAGCAGAAAGTAGCAGAACGGGAAAATTCAACGATTTATTTAGAAGAAGATAAAGGGGAAAAATACAAAGATTTTGATTTGTCACCAGACGCAATTATTGCCCGTCAAATTCAATTAAAAGTATTCTTAGATCAATCCATAAGTTTTGCAGATAAATTACAAAAAGAATTTACAAAACTTGGGAGATATAACAGAGGAGTTAAACAAGCCGGATTTTTGGTTTTGTATAAAACAACCATGCCAAGTGTATTGATTGAAACTGGTTTTTTAACCAATCCATCGGAAGAAAAGTTTTTATCAGATACTGTGGGACAGCGAAAAATGGCAACTTCTATGTTCGCTGCATTTGAAAAATACAAAATGGAATTGGAAGGTGTAGATTCAAAAACATTAGGTAATATCGAAAGTGTAGCGGTTGGCTCCAATACATTGGAAGAAAATTTAGAAAAGGATAAAGTTATTTTTCGCGTTCAAATAGAAACTTCTGAAACGAAAGTTTCAACTACAGCAGCTAAGTTTAACGGCTTAAAAATATTTGAATACAAACAAGACAACCTATACAAATACACGGCAGGTAGCTTTATGGATGATTTTAAGGCTGCAAATTTGTACAAAAATAAACTTCGTTTACAAGGTTTTCAACACGCTTTTGTTGTTGCCTTTCTCAATGGGGAACGCATTAATTTAGAAAAAGCTATTAAATTAGCAGAAAAATAAGATTTTGAAAATCTCGAAAGAAATTAAAACAGGAATAATCGCAATTGCAGCGGTTGGATTACTGATTGCAGGTGTTAACTTTTTGAAAGGAAATAGCTTTTTTGGCGGTGACGATGTTTATACCGTTTATTTCCCTAATTCTGGCGGTGTTGCTGTTTCAGGATCTGTAATAGTAAATGGCGTTAGCGTCGGTAAAGTATTGAGCATTGACCTCACCAATAGCAAAGATTCAGCAAGAAAAGTCGTCATGACTTTCAATATTCAAGAAAGGAACTTCAAGATACCAAAAGGTTCCGTAATTGAGGCCGGGGCAATAGACTTGTTCAATAAAGGTCTTATTTTAAAATTGAATTCGGACCTTTCTGGTGGTTTTAATAAGCCTGGAGATAAATTTCAGGGAATTGTATCTATCGACATTACCACTCAGGTAAAAGCATATGCAGATCCTCTCGTGCAAAAAGTTCAAGTTGCCCTAAGTTCCATTGATAATATGGTGAATTCTCTTTCTGCATTTTGGGATACCACAGCAACTTCTCAGTTGAAAGGTAGTATGAAAGAGCTGCAGACTGCAATTCATAAGCTAGGGAATGTAGCGGGGGAAGTAGAAGGCATGCTCGTAAGCGAAAAAGTCAAATTCGCTAAAATAATGACCAATGTAGAAAGTATTACTTTAAACCTCAAAAAAAGCAATGAGGAAGTTTCTGCGATTATAGGAAACACTAAAAAACTAACCGATGATTTGGTAACTGCTGATTTTAAAACGGTTATTTCTAACGCTTCTGAAACTTTAAAAAATCTGAATGCAGTTTTAGATAATGCGCAAAAAGGGAATGGCTCCCTCGGGAAACTCTTAAACGATGAAAAATTGTATAATGAATTGGTAGGAACGAACAATGACCTGCAGAATCTTGTTACTGATTTGACGTTGCATCCTGAAAGATATATTCACTTCTCCGTATTAGGAGCGAAATCAAAAGGAGTTCCTTTAACGGGCAATGAAGAAAAGAAATTAAGAAAATTATTAGACTCAATTCCGGATTAAAATATGGTCTCAAGTATACTATTTGTTTTATTATCGTTGATTGGAATAGGATTTTTTACATTCAACATCTTGAAGATTCGCTCCAATATAAAACTTGGACGAAAAATCGACCGAACGGACAATCCTTCTAAACGATGGAAAACTATGTTACTTGTGGCTTTTGGTCAAAAGAAAATGTTCTCGCGCCCAATTCCAGCATTACTCCACTTTTGTGTGTATGCTGCTTTTGTCATAACACAAATCGAATTAATTGAGATTTTCGTGGATGGAATATCTGGCAACCATCGCGTTTTTAAGGAGACTTTAGGTGGTTTTTATACTTTTACAATAAGTTTTATTGAGATTTTATCTGTTCTTGCTTTGTTGGCAACTTTCGCTTTTCTATCGAGAAGAAATTTATTGAAGTTGCCGCGTTTAACAATGCAGGAACTCGCTGGATGGCCAAAAAAAGATGCGAATTTGATTTTAATCATGGAAGTAGTTTTGGTTTGCTGTATTTTCATGATGAATGGTGCAGATGAAGCACTTTATCTGAAAGGAGCTTCTCACTATACTGCCGAGGCAGGATCTTATGGGTTTACAATTTCCAGTATTTTGGGAGATTCTTTTCTCGTAAATTTATCCATAGAAAATCTTCATTTAATAGAAAGAATTGGTTGGTGGGGTCATATTATAATGGTTTTTTCTTTTTTAAATTATTTACCTTATTCTAAGCATTTCCATATTCTACTAGCATTTCCAAATACCTATTATTCTAATTTAGAGAAAAAAGGGAAATTTAACAACATGGAATCGGTTACCGCAGAAGTCGCATTAATGTTAGATCCAACTGCAGACCCGTATGCTACAAATTCGGAAAGCACGGCAGAAGTTCTGCGCTTTGGAGCAAAAGATGTGACAGATTTAACTTGGAAGAATTTATTAGATGCATACAGTTGTACCGAATGCGGTCGTTGTACTTCTTCTTGTCCTGCAAATATTACCGGAAAAAAGCTTTCTCCCCGTAAAATAATGATGGATACACGAGATCGATTGACGGAAGTTGGCGATGCTATGCGGAAACACGGAAAAGATTATTTGGACGGAAAGAGTTTACTAGGCGATTACATCACGGAGGAAGAAGTTTGGGCCTGTACGTCATGTAATGCTTGCGTGCAAGAGTGTCCAATCAATATCGATCCCTTGTCCATAATTTTGGACTTGAGAAGGAATTTAGTAATGGAAGAATCTAAAATGCCTGCGGAATTGGCAGGAATGTTAACCAATATTGAAAATAATGGTGCTCCGTGGCAGTTTTCCCAAAATGACCGTTTAAACTGGGCATCGGAAGATTAAATAAATTTTTCTAGAACAGAAAATTTTATAAAAAGGTAAATATTCATTTTTTGAAATACAATAATATGAGTTTAAAAGTTCCTACAATGGCTGAAATGACCGCGCAAGGAGAGACGCCAGATGTGCTTTTCTGGGTTGGTTGTGCTGGGAGTTTTGATGACCGTGCAAAAAAAATTACAAAGGCGTTAGTTAAAATTCTAAACCATTGTAATGTGAAATTTGCCGTTTTGGGAACGGAAGAAAGTTGTTCGGGAGATCCTGCAAAACGAGCGGGAAACGAATTTACTTTTCAGATGCAGGCAATGATGAACATCCAAGTTTTAAATGGATATTCTGTTAACAAAATTGTAACTGCTTGCCCGCATTGCTTCAATACCCTTAAAAATGAATATCCTGAATTAGGTGGAAATTACGAGGTTATTCACCACACGCAACTTATTCAGGATTTAATCAATACAGGAAAATTAGCGCTTGAAAATGGTGGCGTTTACAAAGGTAAGAAAATTACTTTCCACGATCCATGTTATTTAGGTAGGGCAAATGACGTGTATGACGCACCGCGTGAATTAATTGAAAAGTTAGATGCTGAATTAGTTGAAATGAAACGGTGTAAATCAAATGGTTTATGTTGTGGGGCAGGTGGCGCGCAAATGTTTAAGGAAGCAGAAAAAGGAAACAAAGAAGTCAATATTGAACGAACAGAAGACGCTTTTGAAACGAATTCTGAAATAATTGCTACCGGTTGTCCTTTCTGCAATACAATGATGACCGATGGCGTAAAGAATTTCAATAAAGAAGCGTTTGTTCAAGTGTTGGATGTTGCCGAATTAATTGCAAACGCAGCTGAATTATAACCGTATAATGTTATTTCCAAATTTTCCCGAAAACAGCAAAGTATGGGTGTATGCTGCAAATCGTTTTTTTACGGAACACGAATCCAAAATCATACAACATAATTTAGATTTATTTACAAAGCAATGGGCAGCCCATGGTTCCGGACTAATTGCAATTGGATCGATACTACACAATACATTTATTGTCTTAGTGGCTGATGAGAATCGAGTGAAAGCTTCTGGATGTTCGGTAGATAGCAGCGTGCGCTTTATCAAAGATATTGGTAAGGAATTCGAAATTGATTTTTTTAATCGGCTCCACCTATTAATTGAGAAAAATGGGGAATTTAAACGCATACATTTCAGCGAATTACAAACGCATTTGGATTGGAACTTATTTAATCCTTTGGTTCAGAATTTGAAGGAATTACGGGAAAACTGGTGCGTGAAGATATCAGAAAGTCAATTTGCGAAATAATTCAATGTATTTATTTCAGTAAACCATAAAATATTACAGCTTGTTTTTTGATTTTTTTTCTTTCGGATCCAAGCGAATCCCGCCAACTATCTTTACAGAATAAAACGATTGGCGGTAGACAAATTCATTAAACCGAATAGATTTATTATCAAAATCGGTTACAATAAAAACAAAGTATCGAGGAATAGTGTAACCGCCAATAAATCGAAAATCATACCGCGGAGACAATCCTAGAAAACCTCTTGTTATGCCATCTGCCATATAGAATTTACTTTGAATTGCCCCACCGAAACCAGCGATAACAGAGAATTGCCAATTGTTTATTTTGTTTACATAAGCATAGCCTGGAATTATGCCTATATCGACAGAAGATAAAGTGGAAGAAGTAACCGTTGAATTCGTTGAATCCAATAATTCCTGCGGAACAATCGATGCATTTCCATTGTTTATGCCAAAAATATTCAAGGAGGTTTTAACATACCATGTTTTTACTTCACGATCGTAATGACCTGTTTTTCCACGTAATGCAGACATTTTAAAGTGTTTGTCGTGAAAATACCAAGCATTGGCAGAAAAACTAGTTGCATTTGTGTTTCCCCGAATTTCGTTCGGTTTTAAATTGGTCAATGTTTCTTTGTAATTTTTGGCGTCTTTAATAACATATCCTTGGTAATTTCTAAAGTCGACATCACAGAATGTTTTTTTAACAGTAAAGTCGAAACCGAGATTAAATGGAATGGTTTTTCCAAACTTGCTTATTGGACGAACATTACCAGGTAATGGAACTCCAAGCCGCAATGCAAACCATTTGTATGAAACTCCAACACCTAAAATTGTCCGGAAATTATTTAGAAATTTCAGTTTATCTATCGATTCATTAAACGTATATTTAATCGAAAATGGGGCAGAAGCGTAGCCAAGATCAGCATAAAAAATCCACCGGTCTTTAAACAAAGTATAAGGCGTTGTATCGCGATTCGGATTAGGAAGCCTAAAATGAACCTCCCTTTTATTTTGTCCGAAAGCAAAAAGAGGTAAACAGAAAATTATGCAAAAAAGTTTATTTCTCAATTCCTTCCAAATGTAAAATAAATGCAAATTCTTTAGCAATATCAATTCTCTCTTGTGTTCTTCCAGATCCGCCACCATGTCCTGCATCCATGTTACAATCGAAATACAATGGTGCTGAATTTGTGCGCATTTCTCTAATTTTAGCAACCCACTTCATCGGTTCCCAATATTGAACTTGCGAGTCGTGGTATCCAGTTGTAACGAATAATGCAGGATAATCCATCGCTCGAACATTGTCATACGGTGAATAATTCAATTGATAAAAATAATACAAGGCATCAGCCGGATTTCCCCATTCTTCATATTCCCCAACAGTTAATGGGATTGTTTCATCCAGCATCGTGGTCACAACATCTACGAATGGAACTTGCGCAATCACACCTTTCCATAAAAAAGGCGCCATATTTACTACTGCTCCCATCAATAAACCGCCAGCACTTCCGCCTTGCGCATACATTTTGTTTTTGTCGCAATATCCTTTCATTGCTAAGTATTCAGCGGCATTGATAAAATCTGTGAACGTATTTTTCTTTTTTAAGAATTTCCCATTTTCATACCATTGTTCTCCCATATATTTACTTCCGCGAACATGCGCTACTGCAAAAACAAAACCTCTATCGAGCAAACTTACCCGAGTTGCACTAAAAACATCTGGAGTGGTATAACCATATGATCCGTAACCGTAAAGTAAACAAGGTGCTTTTGCTAAATCTATTCCCTTTTTATACACGAGTGAAACTGGAATCTGTGATCCATCATTTGCAGTTGCCCAAATTCGAACGGAAGTATAGTTTTCCGGTTTGTAGTTCTTGTCTAATAATTCTTTCCTGAACCAAACTTCTCTCGTGTCATTCGCTAAGTCATATTTGTAAACCGTAGATGGCGTTGTCATGGAATTATACACAAAGAAAAGCTTCGTTGCTTCGTAATCATCGTTAACCGGTAAGCCAGTGTAATAGGTTTCTTCGGGGAAAGAGATTGCTTTTGTTTTATCTGCATTCAGCATGGAAATCTGGATTTTTCGCAAACCGTTTGTCCGAATTTCTGTTACCAAATAATTTTTCAAAACAAGCATGTTTTCAATCAAAACTTCACTGGAATGGGGAATTACTTCCTTGCATTCCTCTATTGATTTTGGAACAACACTGCTAAACACGAGTTGTTTATTTGCTGCATTTTTATTACTTAGGATGTAAAACCCATTTTCATGGTGTTCCACGTCATACAAATGTCCTTTTTCTCTTGGAAGGAAAATAGAGGGTTTTTCTGTCGGACGATCTGCATTTACAATAGATAGTTCTGAGGTGGTGGAGCTGTGGCTATAAATTAAAATATATTTATCGGTTATTGTTTTTCCAATCGAAACACTAAATTTCTCATCATTTTCCTGGTAAACGAGAACATCTTTTTTAGCATCTGTACCTAAAACGTGACTAAAGACCTGGAATTCTCTTAATGTTTGCGGATCTTTTCTGCAATAAAATAGTGTTTTATTGTCATTTGCCCAAACAATTGATCCGTCGGTATCTTTGATATTATCCGCTAAAAACTTGCCGTTTTTATTTGTTCGGATGGTGATGGTATATTTTCTTCGACCAATAAAGTCTTCACTTATTGCAAGTAATTCATTGTTTGGACTAGGCGACCATTCTGCAAGCTCATAGAACGGTTTTCCTTTTGCTCGTTCATTTTCATCAAAATAGACAGCTTCCTCTTTTCCGTCTAATTTATAGATGAGAACGTAATCCTTACCTTCCTTATTTCTAACTTGATAAGTTTGTTTATTCAAAATAAAAGGTGAACTTACATCGTTTGGATTTATTCTTTTTTCAAATTCATCCAGTAAATTCTTCTGTAAATCAGAAAAACCAGAAAAATAATCCTCTGTATACGCATTTTCCTCCGCTAAGTAATCCAATACCGGCTTCGAATCCCGTTCATTCATCCAATAATAATCATCTACTCTTGTATGTTCGTGTAAGTTCAATTCTTTTGGCAATTTCTTTGCAATAGGTTCCTTTTTCATGTGATTTGTCTGTGTTTCTTGTGCATAACCAAATACGGGCAGTAAAATAAGAAAGATAAGTTTTTTTGTCATCTTACAACGAAATTAAGGGAATTTGAAAAGTGTCGAATTCCGAAACGTAAAAATAAAAGAAATAACTTTCTTACCGAGCATACAAAGTCATTCTTTTTCTTTGATTAAATTTGTGTCATGAAGAAATTGTACAGGTTTTTATTAAACAAACTTCCGAGACCTTTATTGATTCGTTTGAGTTATCCTTTCAAATTGGTCGCGCCCTTGTTGTTTAAAGGAAATAAAGTAGAATGCCCAGTATGCGAGCGCTCTTTCTCGAAGTTTTTATCGTATGGTTCAGATAGTGCAAACCGTGAAAATGTTTTGTGTCCGTATGATTTAACGCTGGAACGTCACCGTTTAATGTGGTTGTATTTGCGCGATAGCTCCGATTTTTTTACTGCGGAAAAATTAAATGTACTCCATATTGCACCAGAACAATGCTTCCACAAACGATTTAAAAATCAGAAAAACCTAGATTATTTGACTGGTGATCTTGTTTCACCATTGGCGGATTTACATTTTGATTTACACTCGATTCCATTGGAAGACAATCGATTTGATGTTATTTTTTGTAACCACGTAATGGAACATGTGGACGATGCTATGCAATGTATGCGAGAATTGCACCGTGTTATGAAACCTGGTGGTTGGGGAATTATGCAGGTTCCACAGGATTTTTCACGGGAACAAACCTACGAAGATGCAACGATCATTTCTGCAGAAGATCGAGAGAAACATTTTTGGCAAAAAGACCATGTTCGGTTATTTGGTAACGATTATCCTGAATGGCTTAAAAAAGCTGGTTTTGAAGTGACAGAATTTCACAAAGAATCTAAATACGACGAAAAATTGATAGCGCGATACCGCCTACAAAAGGAAGAAATTTTGTACATTGTACATAAAAAATAAAGCTATGAAAAAATTAGTATGGATAAGTGGAATTTTAGTTACGTGTTTTTCGTTAAATGCTCAGAAAGAAATTTTCATTACATTATCTCCAAAAAATGCTGGTGTTGACCTTCAGTTAAATACAGCGATTACTAATTTAAATGGATTAGTATTTAATTTGGATCATTTTGATTATTACGTTTCTGGTGTTTCCATACTTCACGATGGTGGACAAACACTAACAATTTCAGATACTGTTTTTTTAGTTGAGCCTGAAAATCATGTTTTATATTTAGGAAATCATGCTATTACAACAATTGAACAAATCGTTTTTTCTGTTGGAGTTCCATCGAATTTAAATACAATTAATGGTGCGGATGCGATTGATATTTCGGCATATCCAGAAAATCATCCGTTGAGTTTTCAAGATCCTTCCATGCATTGGGGCTGGACTTCCGGTTACATGCACATGATTATTGGTGGTCAGGCAGATTCGAATAACGATGGAGTAGTGGATGCTCTTTTCGAATTGCATAACCTTGGAAATGGCAATTATAACACGGTGCAATTACCTGTAATTCAAACCGATTCGTACGAAAATCAAATCGATATTTTCATGAATTGTAATGTCGATCAGTGGATTAAAAATATACCGATTGAAACCGCAGGTGTGCAACATGGAACAAATGGCATCAACGCTGATGTTATGGATAATATTCTAACAGAACCAGTATTTGATCAACCACAAAATGCAAGTATAACTTCTTTAAGTTCAACTATTGGAAACCTATTCTTTTCTGAGTCAGGAGAGGAATTAACGGTTAGCTGGAAAGACGTAAAAGGAGCAAATTCCTACAAATTAATTAGTAATTCTGGACAAATTATTTCTCAGGGATCAATTGATGCTTTAAATGGTAGTTTGACCTTTCAAAGTATCACCAATGGAATGTATATTTTCCAAGTTTTAGACAAATCAAACGAGAAATTAAATTCGTTGAAGATTGCAAAATAATGTTGCAAAAACGCTCATATTATTCTTTTCTGATAATAGGAATAGTATTTTTCGCCCTGTTTTTTGTTAAATGCCAAACCAATGGACATCAAATAACAGTCCTAGAATCAGTTTCTTCTCCAAGTGATAATCCAATTTCTGCAGAGAAAATTAGTTTCGGTAAGAAATTATTTTTTGACAAACGTCTTTCACGAGATGAATCCATTTCTTGCGCCACTTGTCACGTTCCAGCATTTGCATTTACCGATCGTAAAAAAGTTAGTGAAGGAGTAAATGGTGGTAAAACAGAACGGAATGCACCTACTCTTCTAAATGCTGGTTTCCTCAAAACAATGATGTTCGATGCACATTTAACAAGTTTAGAAATGCAAGCAATTGTTCCGATTCAGGAACATGTGGAAATGGATATGAAGATGAAAGAGTTGATTAAGCGACTTCGATTGGTAGATGAATATCAAGAAGCAGCTAAACGGATTTATAATCGAGAAGTGGATGCTTTTGTGATTACAAGAAGTATCGCAGCATTTGAGCGTTCGCTCTTGTCTCAAAATTCCCATTTCGACAGCTATTATTATAAAAAGAATAAAAACGCATTAACAAAAGATGAAATAGCAGGTTGGAAAATCTTTTCGGAAGAACTTTATTGTACGAAATGTCATCCTGCGCCAGGTTTTACAAATTATGTTGCTGAGAACAATGGTCTATACTTAAACTATGGCCAGGATAAAGGCCGTTTTAGAATATTCAATGATTCTATGGATATTGGGAAATTTAAAGTTCCATCCTTGCGCAACGTCGAATTAACTTATCCATATATGCACGATGGCAGCTTGGCTTCTTTAGATGCTATTTTTTCCCATTACGAAAATGGAGGAGCAAAACATCCGCTTCAAAGTAAAATAATTCAACCTTTTACACTGACTAAAAAACAAAAAAAACAGCTTAAACTTTTCTTGTTTAGCCTAACGGATACTACTTATATGAAGGATTTCCGTTAATCTTTAACGATAAAAAGAGTATTTCCCTTATAGCATAAAAGGTAACTTCCATTTGCATAATCCGATATGGAAATCGGCGACTCCATAGATTCTTTCAGTTTTTTACCTTCCAAGGAATAGATTTGATAATTTTCCGTTAGTGCCTCATTAATCTCAAAAATCCCATTGTTTGGATTTGGGAAAACACCAAAAGTAAGGTTTTCTTTAGTTTCCACATCAGAAAACGTAGTTTCAATTACCATTGTTTGGGAGGAGGAAATTACTTGCGTATTTAAATTAAAATGCTCAACTGTAAAAGGGTAGGAGTTGTCCATTCCTAATTGCAGAAATGTTTCGTACCGCTCGCCTGGTAAAACTTCAATTGTGTCATTTACTACTTCGGCTGGCAATGGTCTTCCATCTGATGCTACGGTTCTTGCCTCTAAAATCGATGGAAAAATATAGCGCACACCGTAATAACCAATGTTTGCAAGACGCATATAGACTTTCTCATTCGGTAAAGCCAGTAGATGATTAGAAATATCACTTAACTGCGTTCCAGATTTACCGTTGACTAGGAAATAATTTGGTTGATACGTTGCAGGTACATATAACGGCATCGTCATATCGTGTTCTTGATCGAGGATTGTGTCGTTGTGCCAAATTGTGTCAATTTCACTTGCGAGTAGTGGGAATTCCCTACCATAAGATTCTCCATTTTCCCAGTTCAAAAGTAGATTTCCATCGTTTGGGCGAACAATTACCAAACCGTACATTCCAGCTTGCAAATGAACTGTTGATCCAACGTGACAATGGTATAAATAAGTTCCTGGATGTGGCGCTTTGAAATAATAATAACCATGCTCCGTATGCATTACTTCAAAAGATAACATGCCAACACCATCATTTTGCTGATTTACATCTAATCCGTGCAAATGAATCGTATGCGGAGCGCCTTGAGACATATTCCAAAAATCCAATTTAACACTGTCACCACTATTCAAATATAGCGTTGGGCCTGGGATCTTTGTAGCTGCACTTAACGTTTCCGTAAAGCCGAAAATCCTTGTTTGTAATCCGTCATGAAACGTATGCGTTCCCAAATTACGACCGATAATTAACTTGGAATAATCAATTTGGCCCCAATAATTGCAAATGGAAAATACAAATAAGAAAAGTAGTTTTTTTCTCATGGTGCAATCAATAATGTGGTAAACATTCCTGCATGGTAAATTCCTCCGCCCGTAACCGCAACTAAATTATGATCGTGAACTGGATATTCCCCTGGCTTATCCGGCACGAAAGATAAAACAACGTATTCTTTTGGATATACAGGAAAAGTATCTTTCTCTCTTCCTTCGTGTGCTGTGTTTTTTGAATTATTTAAAAGATGGGCATGAAAACCGTGAAAATGCATGGAATGTATACTTAAACCATTATTTACAATAACAATCCGGACTTCGCTACCAACATTTCCGATTACGCGCGCTACAATGTCCAAATTTATATTGGGCTCAGAATTCCCATTAATAGTAAAATAATACGGCTGATAGGTATTTAGAATTGGAGAGTTTCCCAAAGGAATGGATTCATTCCAAGTTAGCTGGTGCTCCCGAAGATCCCAGTAAAAATAAGGGGTAAGGTCATTTATTGCTTTAACATGAATTACGCCTGAAAGACCAAGATATTCGTTGTATGGGAAATTTAACGGATCAAAAAAACGGTAAACTCCAGCAGGTGGCGCGTTGAAAGTTTGTTGAATAGAATCACTTGCAGTAATTACACCTAGATTCAACACGCCAGTAATTGATAATCCATGGTTTTCAGAAGTAGTATTAACAACTTTCAAGGTAACAATATCGCCTTCATTAAAAATTAGAAGATCGCTGTTGTTTGCAAAAGTAGCAGAACTTGTAAAGATTTTATAATAGACAGTAGTCCCATCATTGAATTCTAAAACTCCGTTTTTTATTACTAGTCGAATAGAAACATTAGCTGCATTGGATTGCAGATAAAAAAATACGGAAACAACAATTAGGATAAACTTTTTCAATTATCGAACTATTAATTTGCGCGTTTCAATAAGTTTATTATGTTGAATTTTGAGAATATAAACACCTTTTGGTATATTACCGTCAATAGATAGGTTATTACTTGCTTGAATTGTTTTTCCAATTTTTTGCCCAAGTGAATTAAAGATTTCAACCGTTGAATTTAATGGAAGGTTTTTAATTGTCCAGTCATCTCCGGCTTCAATAGGGTTTGGATAAATCGAAATTGCTTCTTTAGAATTCTCTTTAATATTAGCAATTCCATTGAACCAAAACTCAACAGTATCAGCTAATTCCGGCATTGAAACGTTAAAAACCGAAAACTTAAAATATGACCAGCTTTCCGCTGTTGTCATGACATTTACTTTAATAAAGCCATTTCCACCTGCTGGAATAGCTGCCATTGTACCTTCAATTTTTGTAGCATCATAACAACTGTTGTAATCGCAATAGGAGTAATCCCAGCCAATAGGCGTTATTTTTTCCAACAAATTCCATGACAGAAAAAGAGAATCAACTGTTGTATTTGTAAATAAAATCTGCGAAGTAACATATTCATTTGTTTGAATAGTAGCAGAATTGGAATGGCTTGGGCTCACCGAAAAACCTTGTGAAAAGGAAAATGAAAAGCTTAGAGTCGAGATGAAAAGTATATAGAGATATCGCATAGTTCATATTTTAAAGTGAAAGTAAGCAATTTATTACTGAATTAATATTCAAATTAAAAATTTTACTTAATGTATATACTAAAAAACAAATAAAGTTCGTTATAGTTTTAAATACGGTTCAATTTATCTCCAAATGGTTCGTAACTATTTTAAATTAAATCGTTTAACTCGATGTGAAGTCTGCAAGCTTCACGGTATTAACTAGAAAATAAAACCAATGATTATGACAGTGAACCCCATGTTTCATCAGACAACTCTGCGTTTGGAAGAAGAGTTGAGTTGGATTCTCCGTGCACAGAAAAACCCGGAAAGTTTCGGGCCGTTGTACAAAAAGTACCATGAGCAAATTTTCCGATACATTTACCAAAGAATGAATGACGAAGAGCTCGCATTTGATATTACTTCTCAAGTTTTTATCAAAGCAATGACAAATCTCCACAAATACGAATACCGTGGAGTTCCATTTGCGTCATGGCTTTACCGAATAGCGAAAAGTGAGTTATACCAATCTTTTAGAAATAAAAAAGCGGAACGCACCGTTAATCTTGAAAGTTATCACCTAACCGATATTATAGAAGAAATTGAAGAAGAGGATTTGGAACATCTAAAGAGTAATTTGTTGCTTACGCTTGCTAAACTAAACGAAAAAAACTTACAATTAATTGAAATGCGTTTTTTTGAAAAACGATCCTTCAAAGAAATTGGTGAAATTCTTGAAATAACTGAAAACAATGCAAAAGTGAAAACATTCAGAGCATTGGAAAAATTAAAACACTTATTTAAAAAGTAAAATTTAATACATGAAACCAAAAAAAATAATTTTGAATAGGGCAGAATTTAGCACAATTTCTATTCAAAGAAGGCAAGATTTTAATTCGATTTTAACACATGTAGAATTATTAAAAAATCCAACGATGAAAAGGCCCTGGTTTTATGGGGCCGTTGGATTTTCTTCCATTGCTATTGCTGCATTTAATTTAACGTATAACACTCACTTAAATGAAAAAAATGATCAAAAAAGTACTTTAAAATCAGGAAACATTCAACAAGTAATTGAAAAAGAGCCAAAGTCAATTCATTAAAAATGCCTTTGGTTCTTGCATCAAGCGGAACCTACTAATGAAATATTTTACCGAAAATTAAATTAAAAAAGCTATCTTTGCATAAGTTTAAGCGATAATTCGCTATATAGACTGAAACTTGTCTTAGGACAACTGGATAATTATTCGGCAAAACAATCTTACTAATTGTCATTTACCAATCATTTGTTTAGTATTTCAAAGGCACCTAAGTAGATTAGGAGATTTATTTAACATAATACAAGCACAAAACGAATGGGCAAATCGCAAGAGACATTTAATAAGAAAGAAAAAGAAAAAAAGCGTTTAAAAAAACGACAGGATAAATTAGTCAAAAAAGACGAGCGTCGCGCAAGTTCAGAAGGAGGTTCATTGGAAAGTATGATGGCCTATGTAGATGAGCATGGCAATTTATCAGATACTCCGCCAGATCCAACAAAGAAGAAGAAAGTAATCGCTAGCAACATCGAAATCGGAATTCCAAAACGGGATGAAGAAGAACAAGCAACTGGGCGTCAAGGAAAAGTTACGTATTTCAACGATTCTAAAGGATACGGATTTATTAAGGATTTAATGACCCAGGAAAATGTATTTGTTCACGTCAATGGATTGACAGAACAAATACAAGAAAATGATATGGTTACATTTGAAGTAGAACGTGGTTTGAAAGGAATGAATGCTGTGCGCGTGAAGAAAGTTTAACGTATTTCAATCTTAAAAAAAAGATGTGCCATTAAGCTCATCTTTTTTTTTGGTTTTTTTTTTCGTTTCCGTATCATGGCTAATCTAGAAAATCGTTTAAGTACATAACTTCATTTGTCCTATAATTAATATTATGTTAAATAGTAATTCATGTAACATTTCTATTGTCAAGCTGCATACATAGCAACAAGTCGGTTGTGCGTATCCCCCATATTTTAAAATTACATCAATCAACTAATATTAAACCTAACACCAAAAAACCTATTATCAATTGTATTCTAAATTACGTACATTCAATGTTTTAATTGTGTAATCCAATTAGCCTAATAAAACGTGCAATACAAAAATATTTTTTCAAAAGTAAGATATTTAGATCTTGTTCTATTATGATGTTTTTTATGTTAATTCCAGTTTAAATAATTCCTTCTCTACTTGTAACAATGTGCAAATGGTATTTTTTAGGCTTCAAATACGTTGTATCTTATGTTAAATAGAAAGCAGAAAATTAGCAAGAATTATATTCAGCCCATTCCTTCTAATTATATTTAATTCAATGAATAAGTATTAATTCTTCACAGTAAGGGTTGTTTTAATTAAAAATTAATTTGTATGCATTAAAACATACTATTATTGATAGTGCTTCAAAAGTAATTTTATCGAATGGTATTGTTAACTT
>CANJSS010000037.1 GCA_947476955.1 Flavobacteriales bacterium | reverse complement strand
ATACTGGTTTAACACTGACAACCCATGTTCCCGGTTCTGAAACCAATGCAACCATAAATAGTAGTCCTAGGTTTTTAAATTATCCGCCATTATTATTGTGTAACAACGATGATTTGATTTTTAATCATTCTGCTGTGGATCCCGATGGCGATCAATTGGTTTATTCTTTGGTTACACCCTTTGCTGGAGCAAACTCTCTGAATCCATTGCCAAATCCTGCTCCTCCTCCAAATTATTTTCCTGTTAACTGGGCCGGAGGTTTCTCCGCTGCCAATCCTTTGGGTCCTGGAGCATCTATTGCCATTGACCCAACAACTGGAATTTTAACTGCTTCGCCCCAACTTCTTGGTTTATTCGTTGTTGGAATTCGTGTTCAAGAATATAGAAATGGCGTGTTAATCGGTCAAACTATTCGGGATTTCCTTTTTAAAGTTTTCAATTGTAACATTACAATGGAAGCCATTTTGCCTACACAGGAACAGCTCCCAACATTTTCGTCGTATTGCCAAGGTTTGAGTGTGACATTTGTAAATAATTCCTATGGTGCGACAAATTATGCGTGGAACTTTGGAGTAACCGGAATTACAACAGATGTCAGTTCTGCCGTTGCACCGACATATACTTATCCTGCGCCAGGAATTTATTCTGTTATGTTAGTTGCAAATCCAGGCTGGGCTTGCACTGATACTGCCTACATGGAAGTCAATATCAATAATGAATTTTCTGTTTCCTTTACATCTCAAGATTCTTTGTGCATCCTTAACAATAGTTTTGATTTTATTGGGCAAACAGATGGCCCTGCTTCTGCTATTTTTTCATGGAATTTTGGACCCAATGCTTCCATTGTAAATGCAACAGGATTAACTGTAAATAACGTAAATTTCTCATCGTCCGGTAATATCCCAGTTACTTTGTCGGGTCAATATGGAGAATGTGATGCCACTTTCACGGATTCTATTTTTATCTATCCCGAACCTATTGCAGAAATAGTACTTTCCAACGATTTTGAATGTGAAGGATTAACAATTAATTTCGGCAATAATTCTAGTGGCACAACTTCCTACAATTGGGATTTTGGTGTAAGTGGTATACTTTCAGACATCAGTAATCAGTTTGCACCAACCTATACCTATCCCTCACCTGGAATTTTTGAAGTAACTTTAATTGGAAGTTCTGCACCAGGATGTTCGGATACGGCAGTTGCAACAATCAATTTAAATGAATTACTCTCTATTTCTTTCACAAACAATGATTCATTGTGCATAACAGGAAATAGTTTCAATTTTGATGGGGTGATGACTGGACCAAGTTTTACCCAATATTTATGGAACTTTGGTGCTAATGCGTCTATTTCCACAGCAACAGATTTGGATGTGAACGGGGTGGTTTTTAATACCTTCGGTTTGTTTCCCATCACTTTAACTGCCTCCTTCGATAATTGTGTGGAAATTGCAACAGGTAGTGTATTTGTTTACCGCGAACCATCCATAGATTTTAGGGTAGAACCAGGAAATAGATGCGCTCCGGCTCTTGTTCAATTTACCGATTTAAGTTTGGCTGATTCTCCAATTTTTTACACGTGGGATTTTGGAAATGGTAATTTTTCCAATTTGGAAAACCCGAGTTTTTATTATAGCAACCCCGGAGATTATAGCGTAGGTTTGACAATCCAAACAAACGAAGGCTGCGTGGATACCTTGACGCTATTTCAGGAAGACCTCATAACTATTCACCCATCGCCGATTTCTCAATTTACTATTGATCCAATTCAAACCGATATTTGCCACGCAGATGTTACATTCACGGATTTATCCGCTGGTGCAGCTACTATTTTCTATTGGTTCGACGATAGCACCTATTTTGCCAACCAAGCATTTATTGTGCATAATTACCAAACTAGCGGATGGCATCGTCCAATGCAAATTGCAACAAATCAGTTTGGTTGCAAGGACACCAGTTACCAGGAATTGTACATCGAGCCTTTTGTAATCTATATTCCCAACACCTTTTCTCCAGATGGCGATGAATTTAATAATTGTTTCAATGCCGCTTTTGCATTAGAAGTTTATGAGTGGGAATTTAAAATTTTTAACCGTTGGGGAGAAACACTTTTTATCTCGCATGATCCAGCAATTGGGTGGGATGGAACGTATAACGGAAAATTAATGCAAGATGGAATTTATTCCTATGTTTTGCGCTATGTTTCTTGCGAAAAACAAGATGCCTGGCAAATACTAAGCGGTCACGTGAATTTGCTAAAATAAATCTGCACTAAATCAATATTCGAAAGTGCCGTAAGGAGATTCAATCGTCAATTTCTTTCCGTCAAATGCTTCTACGTACCCAACAATTTGCGCAGCAATTCCAAAAGAGTTTGAAATGGCGATAATTGCTTCTGCGCGTTCTGGTGAAACATAAATCTCCATGCGGTGCCCCATATTAAACACCTTATACATTTCTTTCCAATCCGTAGATGATTCTTCTTGAATTAATTTAAATAACGGTGGAACTGGAAATAAATTATTCTTTACAACGTGTACATTGTCCACAAAATGAAGCACTTTTGTTTGTGCGCCTCCTGAACAATGTACCATTCCATGAATTTCGGAACGGTGGTGATCTAGAATTTTTTTAATTACCGGAGCATAGGTACGGGTAGGGGAAAGTACAAGTTTTCCTGCATCGACGGGTGAATTTTCTACTGGATCTGTTAGATTTTTTGAACCGGAATAAACCAAATCTTTCGGTACGCTGGGGTCAAAAGTTTCAGGAAATTCTTCTGCTAAAGAATGGTTAAACACATCGTGTCGCGCAGAAGTTAAGCCATTACTTCCCATTCCTCCATTATACGTTGTTTCGTAGCTTGCTTGACCAAAAGAAGCCAAACCAACTACTACGTCGCCCGGCTGAATAGTATGATTGGAAATCACATCTGCTCGTTTCATTCGGCAAACAACTGTTGAATCCACGATTATTGTTCTAACCAAATCGCCAACATCTGCAGTTTCACCACCCGTGGAATGGATGCCGATTCCTTGGTTGCGAAGCGTTTCCAATAATTCTTCTGTTCCATTTATAATTGCAGAAATCACTTCTCCTGGAATCAAATTCTTGTTTCTTCCTATTGTAGAGGAAAGTAAGATTTTGTCCGTTGCACCAACACACAATAAATCATCAATATTCATGATTAATGCATCCTGGGCAATTCCTTTCCAAACAGAAATATCTCCCGTTTTTTTCCAATACATATAAGCCAAAGACGATTTTGTTCCAGCTCCATCTGCATGCATTACAATACAATATGCATCGTCATCCGATAAATAATCCGGTACAATTTTGCAAAATGCTTGTGGGAAAAGTCCTTTGTCCACATTTTTTATTGCATTGTGCACGTCTTCTTTTCCTGCTGAAACGCCCCGAAGATTATATCTTGTATCTGCCATTATCTTGAATTATGTTGCAAAGATAGGAAAACGATCAGGAAAGGACAACTTGGTTATTTTTCTTATCCTCCAGAAAAAAATCATTGGATTAAATACATCTTAATCCAGGATAACGCAATTTTTATGACGTTGTAAATTTTATATTTTACAAAAGTAGCAAACCGTTTTCTCGCAATGTATCCATTTGTTTTCCATACCAAAAAGGTTCGAAATCAGTTGTATTCGAGAGGTAATAATGTGCTTGTACTTCCTTGAAAGTTAAAATCTTTGTGTGTAAAACGGAAATACGTTCTAACAAAACCTGAAGCCATTCCCCTTCCGATCTGGACACAATAATTTTAAAGGTAGAATCGCGCGTGAAAAATGTTAATTCTGCATTTTCATAGGAAACACCCTTTTTTATTTTCGTTGAATATTGAACGGAGGGCATTTTTCCTATCCAAACAATTTTGGCATCTGGTGAAATAAATGATTTTTCGTTTTCGTCTATTGCGTTTTCAATGAAATCGCGCTGAATGGTAGTTCGGGGAATCTTAAATTCAAACCATTTTTGCAAAGGCAATTCAAAACCTATACCGTGCATGAAATTATAGAGTGATTTTTTTAGACCAAAACTAAATGCAGCATGATCAATCCCAGTTGAATCGATATGAAGGATGTCGTTATTTGCAAATGTTCCAATTTCGGTAGTTTCTTTTGAAACGCCATATTTTGCTGGCTCCAAACCAATTGGACTGTGCGCTGTCATTGCAAACTGATGCCAAAATGCAGATTGCAGGACTCCAATTTCAAATAATTGCCTTACCATTTCCAGCGAATCGACGGTTTCTTGAATTGTTTGTGTTGGAAAACCATACATTAAATAGGCGTGAACCATAATTCCAGCCTCTGTGAAGTTCCTATTCACACGAGCAACTTGTTCTACTGTAACTCCTTTGTCAATTAATTTCAGCAAGCGATCCGAGGCAACTTCGAGTCCGCCAGAAACTGCAATACAACCAGAAGCTTTGAGTAAAAGGCACAAATCAGGTGTAAATTTTTTCTCAAATCGGATATTTGTCCACCAACTTACCGTCATTTTCCTCCGAATAATTTCCAAAGCCAATGCTTTCATTAAGGCAGGAGGCGCTGCTTCGTCTACGAAGTGAAAACCTGTTTGTCCGGTTTGCTGCACTAATTCTTCCATTCTATCGCAGAGTAATTTTGCAGCTATTGGCTCATACACTTTGATATAATCCAATGAAATATCACAAAAAGTGCATTTGCCCCAATAACAACCGTGTGCCATTGTCAATTTATTCCACCTTCCATCGCTCCACAAACGGTGCATTGGGTTTGCCACTTCAAGCACAGAAATATACGTGTCGAGAAATAAATCGCTGTAGTCCGGCGTTCCAACTTCACTTTGTTTGTAGTCTTTTTCCGTTGAATTATTGGCATAAAACACTGCGCCATCTTTCCGTAAAAAGGTTCTTTTCAAGTCGTTTTCACCTCGTTTTCCTGCGATGTGTTCCAGTAAATGTTCGATTGGTGCTTCCCCGTCATCCAAGGTTATAAAATCAAAAAATTCGAATACGCGCACATCGGATACAGCACGTAATTCAGTATTTGCGAAACCTCCACCCATTGCAATTTTAACCGATGGAAAATGGTTTTTTATAAATTGTGCAGATCGAAATGCGGCATATAGATTACCAGGAAAAGGAACTGTGAAAGCGACAAGTTCTGGATTAATTTCTTCCATTCGAGCTTTAAGAATGGAAAGTAAAATAGTATCTGTATAGGTTTGATTTTCCTGCAGCGCTTCATATAAAGTATCAAAACTATTGGCGGAGGTTCCCAATCGCTCTGCATAGCGACTAAATCCAAAGTGAGGATCGATTGTTTCGACAATCAAATCTGAAATATCTTCCAGAAAAAGCGTCGCGAGGTGTTTTGCTTTATCCTGAATTCCCAAAATTCCAAACGCCCAATCCAACTCTTCTAACTGATTAAATCTAGAGGCTTTTGGAAGAAAATCATCCTGGCAAATTGTGTGTGAAAGTGTTGGATTTTTTCCTTGAAGAAATAAAATTATAGGGTCAATTTTTTGAATATAATCTTCCTTCAGTGCTAAAATTCGGGTGGCGTTTTCGGTTAATTCGCTTTTACATTTTGCTGCTTCAGTGAACAAGTCACGCAGTCCTTTTTTTGAAAAAATGGCAAGAATCACTTCTATTCCCAAATCGGCTTGTTTTGCAGAAATACCTTTTGTGTTCAGGAATCCCTTTAAATATGCGGATGCTGGATACGGCGTATTTAATTGTGTGAATGGGGGAGTAATAATCAATACTGGATTTGCCAACTTTAAAACACGTTTTAGGTCCGTAATTATTTAAGTACAAAAATAGGATAAAAAATAAGAGTTACACCGCATGTTGAACAAGTCTAAATTCTGTATTTCTTTTGGCAAGAAATGGTTATTTAAAGTGAATGTGTACATTTTAAATATTAAAATAACCAATTTTTAAACCCTTGAGAAGTATTAAATCACTAAATTTGCAACCCGTTGTCAAAATGTAAATTTTATAATTCGCTATTGAAGGCACAGGAATTTGATAAAATTATCCCCGAAAAGTTAGTATGAAACGTATTATTGAATACAGAAAGTTGTTTGATGTCGCAAAAGATGCAGATTTGAATGATTTGAAAAATGTTTACCGTAAATTGGTTAAACAGTGGCATCCAGATAAATTTCAGGAAGGTGATCCTGGAAAGGCACAGGCGGAAAGTAAAAGTAAATTGATAATTGAAGCGTATCATTTTTTGGTGAGTATCTCCCCAGAAACACATATTCAAAACAAAGAAGAATATTTACAAACTATTGGTTCTTTTGGTATTGAGGATTATTCTTACAAAAGTTTAACGTTGAAAATCACGTTTCAGAACGGAAGTGTTTACGAGTATTTTGGGGTTCCGCAAGGAATTTATGCCAAATTAAACAATTCTTCCACCCAAGCGCGTTTTGCGCGACGACACATATGTAATTCTTTCACGTATAGAAATGTCAGTAAATCTACTGTAGTTTAAGGTAAAAAAATAAACACATTAATTGCCATTGATACGGATAATAATTCTAGTATCAATGGTTTTTTTATCTCCAATTCATCAACATTTCAAGCGTCAATCTACCAAACTAGATTTCTTTTTAGCTAAGATTTTCTTTCATTGGCTGAGTAATCATATTGACTCGCTGATTGATGTTTATCCATTTTTTCTTTTGGCGTAATTTTATTTCAGGATGGATTCAAAGAAAATGGTTGACTTCTTTCTTAGGAAATGTTTACTAACTCAAAACGTGCAAGTATGACAGCTATAGAATTTGCTTTATTTCTTGGGCAACCGAAGGGCATTGAAAACAGAAAGTTAATTGCTGCAGCTAAACCGGTATTGCTTTTGCCTGTTGGAAGCACAAATACGGAATTTCTTTCTGCTGAAAACATCCGTAATGCGCGTGAAATTATCCCCAAAACGAAAAACGGTGGAAAGGAACAAAACCCAAAAAAAGAAAGATGGATTGAAAAAGATCACAAAAATAAAATTCCAAACCTAGATAAAAGAACACCTTTCATCCCTAATCAGAGCGATTTACCTTTTTAGTTCTGACCTAAGTTGTGTTGCTTTTCAGCACCGGAGCCGTGAGTCACTGTTCTGTAATTGAATGCTTTTTCAAGCATCGGGATTTAAATGGTTTCTCGCAGAGCTCGAACCCTTTAAACCCGAAATCTTAATCAGAGTGGGAAGTTTTGCTTTCCACTCGATTAATGAAACTAAAGATTTTATCCTATGAATTTAGAACGTTACAAAACTGAATTTTCCAAAAAAGCTGTGCAAGCTGGTTATTCTCAGCAAAACATAGACAGGTGCTTGGACTACGCTCAAATTTTACACGGAAATAATGTTCCTATTCTTTTCACAGTAGAACATTTTTCAAGATTAGTAGGTTACAAATCAAGTTACCTTAATAAAGCAGCAGCTTTCTCGGATTATTTTTATAGAAATTTTGAAATAGTAAAGAATAATGGAGCCAAAAGAAGTATTTCCGAACCGCTTCCTAGTTTAAAGGAAATACAGTACTGGATTCTGCATAATATCTTGCAAAAAATAGAAGTTAGTCCATTTGCAAAGGCATATAAACGAAAAGTGAAATTAACGGAAAACGTACGATTTCATAAAAACCAAAAAAAGGTTTTCGCGCTGGATTTAAAGGATTTTTTCACTTCCATCAAAGCAACGGATATCCATCAAATTTTCAGGAAAATCGGCTATTCAGAAAGTGTGTCAAATTTATTTGCGAAACTTTGCTGCAAGAATGGCAATCTGCCGCAAGGAGCGCCAACGAGTCCTTACCTTTCCAATATTTTCTTCAAACCTTTGGATAGCATAATCTCGGATTATTGTAAATTACATGCTATACGCTATACGCGCTATGCCGACGATTTGAGTTTTTCAGGTGATTTTGATGAAAAGGAATTGCATGTACTCCTTGCGTATGTTCTCGAAAAATCAGGCTTGGCGCTGAATCGTGAAAAAACAAAATTAATGACCCAAAATACAAGACAAACAATTACTGGAGTTGTTGTGAATAATAAGCCGCAGGTGGTTTTCCACAAACGAAATGCGCTGCGAAATACGATGTATTTTATTCAACGATTTGGTCTCAATGAGCATATCCGCCACGAGAAAATAAAGCAGAAAAATTACCTCGAGCATCTTTTGGGAAAAATAAATTTTGTATTACACATTAATCCTTCGGATGCTGAATTTTTAGAGTATAAAACACTATTGATTAATTACAAAGTACTCAATGGAGATCCAAAAATTGGCGTAAAAGCGCCTTTGATTGCAGAAGTAGACTAGTAATCACACGGTCGGAATATAAAAACTGCAACTAAAGACACTAAAAATCAAGCGATTCTGCATCGATCATGGTAACCCATTTTCCCATTTTTTTTTGGATAATCTTGAAATGATGCGCTTCTTCCGGCGTTATAAGTGAAATTGCCTCGCCACTCGATTCTGCTCGCCCAGTTCTTCCGATTCTGTGAATATAATCCTTTGGGGAACGCGGCAATTCATAGTTAATTACATGCGGTAAAAATTCGATATCAATACCTCTGGATATAAGATCTGTAGCTACTAGAACACGAATATTTCCCCGTTTAAAATTGTTCAAAGCGCGCGCTCTGGTTTCCTGACTTTTTTTACTGTGCATCGCCATAGCATCAATTCCATTTTTACACAATTTCTCCGTAACCATATCTGCTTTGTGGGCAGATGAGGTGAAAACCAACACTTGTTTCATAGTGTTGTGCTTAATCAGGTAACGCAATAAAGGGCCTTTTTTCTCCTCGGAAACAAAATAACCAAGTTGGTTGATGCGTTCAATATCCTCTGTTTCTTCCTCTATTTTAAGAACAACAGGATTTCGCAATAGAATTTCGGTAATACCGCTAATATCCTCACTTAATGTTGCTGAAAACAACAAGATTTGGCGCTTTTTGGGTAAAAGTTTAAAAATTCGATCCATTTCTTCCTTGAAACCAAGATTTAGCATTTTATCTGCTTCGTCCAAAACAAGGGTTTCAATTTCAGAAAGATGCACAGCATTGGATTCCACCAATTCCAATAATCTTCCTGGTGTTGCAATTAAAATATTCACGCCCATCATCGCCTTCATTTGTGGATTGATGGAAACGCCGCCATAAACGGCCATTGTTTTTATTGGATACTCTAACTGTGAACTGAAAAGTTGGAAAACTTCTCTGACCTGAATTGCGAGTTCACGTGTTGGAACAACAATCAATGCTTTAACATGGCGATTTTTAGTGGCGGCGACATTTTCTAAATTTGCCAAAAGAGGTAAGACATAACTCGCAGTTTTCCCCGAGCCTGTTTTTGCAATTCCTAAAACATCTTTTTTCTCCAAAACAGCAGGAATTACAACCTCCTGAATAGGATAAGGTCGTTCGTATTTCTGAAAGGAAATTGCTTTTAGTAATGCTGGGGATAATCCTAATTTTGAAAACGGCATAGCGTTATTTTAATTTGCGCAAAGGTACGATTTTCTTTTTTGGAGCGAAGTCGGCGTTTCGTGCAGTTTTTAGTTGTTTTCAATTTTTGTTTGAGGTGAATTAGTTCGCGCCAATTGCCAACTTAATAGGGAAAGTAATAAGGTGATTGGCGTAAAAACAAACTTTTCAAAATTGGTATCGGCATGTAAATTTCCGACACAATTCATGCCATATAAAAGCGCCATAATATAAAGCATTACTTTGGTTTTAACGGGATGAAACCCGATTGTAATGATTTTCGCGCGCAGTAAAACCACTATTAGCATCATGGTATTTATAAAAAGTGAAATCATTTCAAGTGAAATCATTTCTGAATGATTTTTTACTTTCCCACCCCAAACGATATCAAATGGAATAATTCCAAAAAGTACTAACCAATAAAATTGAATAAGGGCTATCAAAAGAAATAAAAAGTTAGAGAGTTGAATTTTTACGGATAGGTGTTTGCTCATGGTTTCAAAAATTGAGGCAGGAATTCTTTAAATGCGTAAACGAAAATAATATAAATAGTTAACGGATTTGTTGCCTTGCAAAGAATCGTTTTTAAAATATTGGTAATAATTTCTTAACACGACACAGCAGATAGTAATATTGGGTTAAAATTGATCTGTTGGTATTAAAGTAAATTGGATACAAATTAGTTGAAAACGATGAAAATCACTTACTTCTTTTTCTCACTTACTTTCCTGATTTTTTTCAGTTGCAGTAAAGATAAAGTACCAGAAATTAATAGCAACCTTGATTTATCGGCTGTTTCTTATTCCAAAAACGTGCAGCCAATCATTCAAGCGAAATGTATTCAATGCCATAGTGCCGGAAATGAAGGAGTAGAATTATACGATTATGATCACGTCGCTAAGGCAGCAGTTTCAGGACAATTGACTGGATGTTTAACTGGAAACACTTCTTATCTTTCAATGCCGATTGGTTCAACGCTGGATTCCATTCAAGTAAAAACTTTCGTTAATTGGGTAGACCAGGGTTTTCAGGATAATTGAAATACATCTTTTTTGAAACCAAAAATTCTCAATAAAAAAAGAGTGCCCATTAAAGGCACTCTTTTAAAATCAGATTTGAATCAGATTTGAATTAAAGGAATGTATAACGCAACCCAACATTCAATCCAATTGTCATGTTGTACGTGTTTCCTCTTGGGCTACTTGCCGGACTTGGGGTTACTAAATCATAAGGATTATGAATGTTTTGCTTGAAATCTTCACTTTCCGCATTCGTAAAACCTGTGTCAAAACGAATAGATCCGTCCAGTGTAACTTGGTCTGTCAATTTTGCCCCGATACCTGCCGAAACCATTCCGCCAAAGTCGTAAGAAGCAAATGCAGCTGTATAATTCGTTTTCAGGATTTTTTTGTCAGCATCAAAAAGTCTAGCATCTGTCAAAATGCTAATCTGTGGTCCAACCTTCCCAATAAAAGACATATTATCTCCAAACGGTAAATTCAACGTAAATAGAACTGGAATTTTAAAATATTGTGTGGACTTCAAACGTTCTGTTCCTTTCCAATCGTATTTGTCTCCTTGAATAGAATAAAGAATATTCAATCCTACGCCAATATTTTCTGTAATTCCATATTGCCCTGAAAATCCGAAATGCCCGTTAAATGCACTTTTTCTATCCCATAAATCACTATCTACGTCATCTTGGTTATACAGATAACTTAATTGAGGATTTAATTCAAAACCCAATTGAAGTCCTTTTTGAGCCGAGACTTTGTTATAAAGGAATAATACGCTCGCTGCAATTAATACAGCACTTAAAGTTAAATTTTTCATACGTTGTAATTTTAAATTATTTGTTGAATTATTTATTCACCTCGTGTGCCATAGAATTACAAACTAAGTGAACTTTACCTATTTCTTAAAGCAAAGGTATTTTCATCTTTTTTTAAAAGAATTGATTAAACGCATTAGTGTGACTGATTTTCATCAATTCTTTTTCTAAAATCAAATTCGGTATTTGATTTTAGAAAAATCACTTACATACCAGCTAAATTTTGGTTAAAAAATTTGCAAACGATTTGTTTAAAGAATCATCTTTTAGGAAGGAATGGTTTACTTGTAAATGGATAACTGAAAAAAGAGCGAGATAAAAAATTGAAATTTAACCGTGAATTGTTTCTTCTTTACCATAGTTTTGAATAACAATTGCTTCATGATCAATCCATTCTTTCCAACGTGTATTTACGTTTGAATTGCCACCATATTTTCGCGCATATCCTATAAAAGTGGTGTAATGTCCTGCTTCACTCACCATTAAATCGTTGTAGAATTTGGATAATTCCGGGTCGGATATTTTTTCTGAAAGCAATTTAAATCGCTCACAACTTCTCGCCTCAATCATTGCTGAAAATAGCAAGCGATCAACCAAACTTTGTTGCCGACTGCCGCCTTTATTCATAAATTTAAACAACTCATTCACATAGCTATCCTTGCGTTCTCTTCCAAGTTTAAATCCACGTGATTTGATTAAGTCATGTACCAATTGAAAATGTTCTAATTCTTCTTTTGCTAAGGCAAGTAAATCTGTAACCAATTCCTCATGTTCTGAATTAAGAGAAATAATCGAAATTGCGTTGGAAGCAGCTTTTTGCTCACACCAAGCATGATCCGTCAATATTTCTTCAATATTTGTCTCAACAATATTCACCCAACGTGGATCTGTCGCCAACTTTAATCCTAACATAACTTCTTTTTTGAACTGTAAAGATAGGATTTCGAATAGAAAATTTGGAGAAAAAATAGTTTGAGAACGTAAATATTATGACGAATTGTCACTTATTTTTTTTTGGCTTGATATTAGACAAGGTGGGAGCATGAGTAATACTAAAGTTTCCTATAAATGGGCATTTCACGAGTTTATCTGGCCTAGAAAAAAAATAATATTTTTTGGATTAATCCTAATATTTATCCGCAGTTTCTCCGGTTTGGTTTTACCTATCGCGAGTAAAAAACTAATTGATGAGGTTATTCCATCAAACGATATGCAAGCATTGACAACGCTTTTACTCATCGTATTTGCCTCGGTTTTAGTGCAAGCTGTAACGTCATTCTCCTTAACGCGTTTACTAAGTGTTGAGGCACAAAAGCTTATTTCTGAGCTGCGCACAAAAGTGCAGCGTAAACTTCTAACGCTGCCAATTAGCTTTTTTGACAACAACAAATCCGGCGCTTTGGTGTCTAGGGTAATGACAGATGTTGAAGGCGTACGAAATTTAGTTGGAACAGGATTGGTGCAGCTTTTTGGCGGAACAATCACTGCAATCGTTTCCTTAGTTTTGTTAATCCAAATCAATGCACTAATGACTGTTTTTGTGTTGGTTCCAGTAGCAATTTTTGCATTTATAGCACTGAAAGCTTTCGCTTACATTCGTCCGGTTTTTAGAGAACGCGGTAAAATCAATGCAGAAGTGACAGGTCGATTGACCGAAACCTTAAATGGCGTAAGGGTTATTAAAGGATTCAACGCGGAAGAACAAGAAAATAAGATTTTTGAAGCTGGAGTAGAACGCTTGTTTCTTAACGTAAAACGTAGTTTAACTGCAACGGCTTTAATTACAAGTTCATCCACTTTTCTTCTTGGCATTGCTTCTGCGGGAATAATGGGAATTGGTGGCTACTTTATCATGGGCGGAAAAATGACGTTTGGTGATTTTATCTCTTTCACCTTGCTATTAGGATTCATGATCGCACCGATTATTCAAATGAGTAATATTGGCAGTCAATTATCCGAAGCAATGGCTGGATTGGATAGAACGCAAGAATTGATGAATATGCCGGAAGAAAATGATGCCGCAGAACGCATAAATTCTGTTCATGAAATTACGGGAAACATTGAATTTGAAAACGTTTCCTTTAGCTACGAAAAAAGCAAAGAAGTATTGACGGATATCACCTTTAGTGCTCCGGCAGGAAGCGTTACCGCATTAGTTGGCTCATCGGGTTCTGGAAAATCAACTATCGCGGGTTTGGCGGCAACCTTCTTAAATCCAGTTTCTGGAAAGGTAACCTTGGATGGCGTTGATCTTGCAACCGTTAATTTAAGCAGCTATAGAAAGAATTTGGGAGTTGTTTTGCAAGACGATTTTCTGTACGAAGGAACCATACGGGAAAACATCCTATTTCCGCGACCAGATGCAACGGAAGAACAACTTTTAGCGGCTGTGAATGGTGCGTATGTCAACCAGTTTACAGATAAATTTGAAGAGGGTTTGGAAACGGTAATAGGCGAAAGAGGGGTAAAGCTTTCTGGTGGACAACGCCAGCGAATTTCTATTGCACGCGCTTTATTAGCAAATCCAAAAGTTATTATTTTAGACGAGGCGACATCGAATTTAGATACAGAAAGTGAGTCTTTTATTCAAAAAAGTTTACAAGAACTGATGAAAGATCGCACCACTTTTGTGATCGCGCACCGCTTGAGTACCATTCAAAAAGCAGATCAAATTTTGGTAATTGAAGAAGGAAAAATAGTGGAATCCGGAAAACACGATGCCTTGATTGAGAAAAAAGGAAGGTATTGGGAATTATTTACGTACCAAAGTAGAATTTAAGCTCATTGGATTAAGGATTTTGGGCGTTCCACTTCGTGGCGGGCTTTCCATTCCAATCTTTTCTGAAAAACAAAAGGATTTCCATTTCTATCCCTAACGCAGCAATTCCAGTTTTCGCCTAAATCGCCGTGGGTTTTAATTAGATTGCTTCGCGATTCCTATTCAATTGCTTCTGCCGAAAATAAAGGAACATTGGAAACGCAAACGCAAACGCGATAAAAAAAGTGAGAAATAGGTAAAGCCAAACATTTTTCATTTTTAATCGCTTGCACTCTACAACCATAAAAATCGCTGCCGCTAGTGCTGTAGTCCAAAAATCCAATGTTATACTTTTAGCGTAAAAACTAGTCGTCCACGTGCTACCAATAAATTCAAGCACATCAAAACTCCCCTTGTTTTCGAGTACCCCCAAAATCACAAAATAATACGTGAAAAACCCACCGAAAAGCGACAAAAGAAGGTAAAAAACAGGTAAAATGTGGTTTGCTTTTTTCATAGTTGACTTTTTATGCAATTCCAATATTGAAACCGCTATCGAACGTTAATTTTCCATTTATTTTCCTACTTTCCACGGAAAGTCCATCTACCGAACCAGGAACTTCCAAGCCTTTTATTACGCCCGTTTTTCCATTTTCCAATAACTCTAGAATAGTTGATTCTGTTAGTTTTTTTCCTAAAAGTTCAAATGGAACTTTAAAACCGCAATCTTTGTAATTTGAACACCCAATAGCAGATTTTCCGCGCAGTAGCTTGGCATTTTTACACTTGGGACAATCCAGCGTTTCCAGTACTACTTTTTCCTTCACTATTCGCGGAGCGCGAGGTTTTTTCTCTGCTTTCTCCACGACAGCATTTTGATCGTGTAGTTCAATTTTTCGGTAGGTATTAAAGATTACTTCATCCGTTAATTCTCTAACCATTTTAAAAAGTTCCTGTTTGAAAACCTCTAATTTGTATTCTCCTTTTTCAATAAGTCGAATTTTTCGTTCCCAATCGCCCGTTAGTTCCGGACTTTTCAATAATTCATTTTGAATGGTATCAATCAAATCCATCCCGGTTGGAGTAGCCAAAATATTTTTTCTGTTCTTTTCAATGTAGCGCCGACGAAACAACGTTTCAATAATATTTGCGCGTGTGGAGGGCCTTCCAATGCCATTGTCTTTCATCAATTCGCGCAAATTCTCATCTTCCACTTGTTTACCGGCGGTTTCCATCGCCCGCAATAATGTTGCTTCTGTATATGGTTTTGGAGGAGAAGTTTTACCTTTGTGCACCATCGGCTTGTGCGGACCTTTCTCACCTTGTACAAAAACAGGCAATATTTTTTCTTCCGCTTCCGCTTTATTTTCTGCTTTTTCACCCTCGTAAACTACACGCCATCCGGGTTCAATAATTTGTTTTCCAGTAACTTTAAAATCCAACTTCCCAACCTTTGCCAATACAGTCGTATTCGAAACTTTACATTCTGGATAAAATACTGCAATAAATCGCCTGGCAATCAAATCGTACACGTGTTGTTCTGTTGGCGTTATGCCACTTGGATTCACGCCGGTTGGTATAATGGCGTGGTGATCTGTCACTTTTTTATCGTCGAAAACAGTTTTGGATTTTGAAATAGGTGCTTGCAACAACGGCGCTGTAAAACGGGAATAATACTGCATTCCTTTTAAAATTCCTTCCACCTTCGGATAAATATCTTCGGAAAGATAGGTCGTGTCCACACGCGGATACGTTACAATTTTCTTTTCGTATAAACTTTGCACTAGTTTTAGCGTTTCATCCGCAGAGAATCCAAATTTTTTGTTTCCTTCTACTTGTAAACCTGTTAAATCAAATAAACGTGGATTTCCTTCTTTCCCTTCTTTTTGTTCAAAGGAAGTGATTTCAAATTCGTGCTCCTTCAAATAAGCTAAGCCTTTATTCGCTTTCTCTTCACTAGAAAGCCGATCTATTTGACAGAGAAACTCCGTATCGCGGTAAACCGTTTTTAATTCCCAATATTCTGCTGTAGTAAATGCGTTTATTTCTTTTTGCCGCTGAACAATCATCGCTAAAGTTGGGGTTTGCACCCGTCCAACCGAAAGTGTTGCTTTGTTTTGTCCAAATTTTTTGGTGAAAGCCCTAGTTGCATTTATTCCCAAAAGCCAATCTCCAATTGCCCTAGCGCTTCCGGCCGCATACAAATTATCGTATTGTTTAGAATCTTTTAGTTTGGTGAATCCTTCCTTTATCGCTTCTTCGGTTAACGAAGAAATCCATAAGCGCTGAATTGGTTTTTTACACTTTGCTTTCAATAAAACCCAGCGCTGAATCAATTCTCCTTCTTGTCCGGCATCCCCACAATTAATCACCGAATCGCATTGTGCCACTAAGTTTTCTATGCATTTAAACTGTTTTTGAACACCAGAATCATCTACCACTTTTATCCCGAAATTTTCTGGAATAATTGGTAAATCTTCCAATTTCCACCATTTCCATTGCTCTTTATAGTCGTGTGGTTCTTTTAGCGTGCACAAATGCCCGAATGTCCAGCTTACCCAATAGCCATTTCCTTCCCAGTAGCCGTCTTTTCGATTACGGGCACCTAGAATTTCAGCAATATCTTTCGCTACGGATGGCTTTTCAGCAATGCAAAGAATCATTATTTTTTATTTCAGTTCAATTTGTTTGCGCATCAAAATCTTCTAAAAGGTAGTTTTGAAGCTACAGCTTATTTTTTCACGTAGTGTTTAATGGCAAAATTTGCTTCGTGTTTTTCGTCCATTTCCTGCTTGAAAACTTCTGTAATATCCCATTTTTTTTGATCAAATGAAGGGAAAAATGTCTCCGCGTCGAACGTTTTATCAATGTGTGTGATATACATCTCATCTATACAATCCATTTCCATGGCCTGTGAATAAATTTGCCCACCGCCAATGATAAAAATAGTTCTTTCCTCTTCCTTTTTATATGCGTCCAGACAGGCTTCTAACGAATGAAAAACCAAACATCCTTCCGCTTGGAAAGCAGTATTATGGGTTAAAATAACATTCTCCCGGTTGGACAAAGGACGAAAACGATCCGGAATAGAATCAAAGTTTTTTCTGCCCATTACCACAATATGGCCGTTGGTAGTTTCTTTGAAGAATTTCATATCGACAGGTAAATGCCACATAAGATCATTGTTTTTCCCAATTCCTTGTTCCCGATCCATCGCTACAATTAACGCTACTTTCATTCTTCGATATATTTAAATTCTTTGGGCGAAACGAAAACTATTTTTAGTCCGGATGTAAAGCCGCAATCTTCCAGAAAGCGCTTTTCGCCTTTGATTTCGTCTTTAGTGGCAAACATTCCATAAACATATGCGTAACTTCCATTCGACTGAATAACTTTTAAAACCGAAGGTGCAAGAAGTGTATTTTTTATGGCGGGTAATTGAATATCTTTTCGTTCTTCCAGTAAAATAGTATAATAACCGCTTAAGAATTGCTGAAATTTTTTCCCGACTTCACTGTAGTCTGATACGGTATATTCTTGGGAACCTCTGCTGTGAGCGGAAAAAAGTTGTCTGCTATCTGCAAAAAACTCCTGCATGGCAGCTGATTCTGCAGGATTCAGAAAGTCAGGTCGGAATTGTGTGTAATCAAATTCAGGCAAAATATAGTAATATTTTACTGCTTGTTCTTGTTTGGTGTGCACGTAAGCAAAACTATGGTGCACTTCTTTTATTGCAATTTCCCCAGCTACTTTTTGAAGCGTTGTACCAACCATTAATCCCCCATTTTTATAGCGATCCCGCTGATTGGAAACGTAATTCCCCATGGAATAAACGGTTAATTTTTCTTCCTTATTTACTATTTTTTTCTGTATGGGCTGAATAACATGCGGATGGCTTCCGATTACCATATCAACGCCTAAATCATAGCAATATTTTTCCCAGTTTTTTTGATACGCGTTCGGAAGAGATTGGTATTCTGTTCCCCAGTGCATCGTGCAAATCAAATATTCTGCCCCCAATTTTTTGGCTTTTTCCACATCTTTTTTTATAACGGCGCTATCGATGTAGTTTATAATCAATGGAGCGGCAACAGAAATACCATTAGTGCTATATGTATAATTTAGTATTGCCACCTTCATCCCATTTTGGTTTAGAATTAACGGGTAATTTTTATCGCGTTCCGCTTTGTTTCGAAACGTTCCAGTATGCTGAATTCCCAATTTATCCAAAACATCCAATGTTCGCGTAACTCCTTTTGCGCCGCCATCGCAAGAATGGTTGTTACACGTTAGCAGCACATCAAATCCTGCTTCCATTAATGCCGCAGACAATTCTTCAGGCGCAGAGAATTGTGGATAACCGCTGTATGGTTTTCCTGCATGCGTCACTTCTAAATTCGCAATGGAAATGTCGTGCTGTTCAATAATTGGTTTCACAAATTGAAAGCCAGCATCGTAGTCGTAGCTATCTGTTGTTGTATTCCGTGCCGCATTGATTTGTGGTCCGTGTGACATCACATCTCCTACGAAAAGTAAGGAAAGTTCTTGTTTATCTTGGCCGCTGACACATGCAGTGTAGAAAAAAACAAAAAGAAATAAACTTTTTCTCCATTTAATCATTAAGCTCTTTTTACGGGGATAGGATTAAACCGCTACAGCACCTTTAATATGAGGGTGAGGATCGTAATTCACCAATTCAAAATCTTCTAAAGTAAAACCAAAAATATCTTTTACAGCAGGGTTAATTTTCATTGTTGGCAATTCTCTGATCTCTCTTGAAAGTTGTAAATGTGCTTGTTCAATATGGTTGCTGTATAAATGCGCATCCCCAAAAGTGTGAATGAAATCTCCCGGCTCCAATTCACAAACTTGTGCAACCATCATTGTAAGTAGAGCATAGGAAGCAATATTGAATGGAACGCCTAGAAAAGTATCTGCACTCCGCTGGTACAACTGACAACTCAATTTTCCATTTGCAACATAAAACTGAAACAACGTGTGGCAAGGCGGAAGCGCCATCTGGTCAACATCTGCAACATTCCAAGCGGAAACAATAAGTCTGCGTGAATCTGGATTTTTTTTGATTTGCGCAATTAAATTCGCGATTTGATCGATTGTTCCGCCGTCTTTTGCAGGCCAGCTTCGCCATTGGTGCCCGTATACAGGACCAAGATCTCCGTTTTCGTCTGCCCATTCATCCCAAATTGACACGTTATTTTCTTTTAAAAATCGAATGTTGGTATCGCCTTGTAAGAACCACAATAATTCAACGATTATCGAACGCAAGTGTATTTTTTTTGTTGTAACAACTGGAAAACCTTTGGAAAGGTCAAATCGAATCTGGTGGCCAAAAACGGAAATTGTACCCGTTCCTGTTCGGTCTTCTTTTTTTGTCCCGTTTTCTAAAATATGGTGTAATAAATCGTGGTATTGCTTCATCTTTTATCCTTTGCTTCAAGTGGACCAAGATACGGAAAAGTGGTGTAATTTTTTCGGTAAGTTATGAAGAAATCAGTCTATTTTATTAACTTTTTAGTATGTTTAATTCCTAAAAAGCCAAAAAGCAGTAGTGTGCTTAAAAAAGCGAAGGCGCTAATGTAAAAAGCAGTTTTTACCAATGGATTCTTGTATTCAAAGGTGATTTTGTTATTTCCTTCGGGCACTAAAATTGTCATGAAATTCAAATTGCTTTTATAGATAGGGACTTCTTTTCCATTTATTCGCGCATGCCATCCGTTGTATTCTTTTTGAAAAATGGTGAGTAATTGTTGCTTTTTTGTACGTGTTTGAATTTCGAATTTCGACGCATCATAGGTGAATAAAATTGCAGTGTCTCCTTTTTCATTTTTTAAGTATTTGTTTTGTAATGTATTCAGCTCGCTTGGTTCGAAAAACAATTGTTTTGGCGAAAATAAACTGTCTTTTTTGAAATGAGCAAGTGAAGCAGTAGAAAAAATAGAATCGCTGAGCATCAAAAGATTATTTTGCTTCATTTTTTCGAACAATTGTGGGTATTCACTTTCTAAAATTTCATACGATGAAAAGGAAAAAGAGTTAAATCCTTCTGCACTGAATTGTTTTTGAAAGGAACTAACATTTTTCCAAAATGGCTGACCAATTCCCTGTAAATAAGTAGCTTCCTCTAGTGTTATTGATTTCCCGTTTGGAAATCCTTTGGGAAGAATAGCTGTGTTTTTGTGCGCTTCTCTAGCTGTCACATGTTCCGAATAAATAGAAGAAGGTGCATTTAATTGGGTTGCCAAAAACAAGTCGAGTAGGGTCAAAATCAAAATGCTTACAATGAAATTCTTTTTTTCATTTATTTTCCAAAGTGCTATTAAAAACAGAAGTAAAAATACCAATTGAGTTATCGACTGAAATGCTGTGTTTTGCCAATAGGTGGCAGTTGCAGAATCTGTAAATAATTCTGTTTTCATGAAGGAAACAAGCGAAAGATAGCCCTTGCTGCGGGCGATAAAAATCCAGACTAAAAGGAATAGCGCAAAAACAAGTGCGCCAATTTGTAGCCTTCTCTTTTTCCAAACCGCCAATTCTAGCTGGCTTTTTAGGAAATAGATTCCTGTGAGCAGCGCACCAATAATGAAAAATAGGCGAAAAACACTTGGGAACCGAAATACATTCATCATCGGAACGTAGTGGAATAAAAATGCGCGAATCGGCAGGTATTCTCCAACCGAAGAGAGTAAACTGAAAATTCCAAAGTAAAACAAAATGGAAATTTCTCGTGGTTTTTTCGCGAAAATTCCCAGCACAAAAAATAACAAAGGCAAGAGTCCAAAATAACCGTTACGCATCGAAAGATCAGAGTTGAAATAGTCGGTGTGGGTTGTACTCGCCAAAGGAGTAATAAAGGATATAAAGGATTGAGGAGAAAATGGGGAAAAAAGAGCTTGTTCCAATTCAAAGTTGCCCAATCTGGACAAATAAGGACTTACTTGGTAGATGGAAACAAATACCACCAAACATAACAGAATGGTATAAAATAGAAATACAAGATGCCTCCCAAGAAAATGCACTATTTTAAGGCTTTCATTTTGTTGAATTTCTTTCATTAGATAGATGCAAAAAAACAGCAACAATAAGTAGAATAAAATTATGGTGAAAGCGGGATACCCGCCACTTACCATTAAGAAAAGAAAAAATGCAGCACGCAAACTATTCCAATATGAACGCTCCTGAACCATTCTAAAATAAAAATTCAAGACAAAAGGCAACCATGCAGCGCTGATTATATAGGGAAGGTGTTGTGCGTTTCCAATAAAAACGCCGCAAAGCATGTATGAAATCCCAGCTAGCAACGCATAATTTTGCTCAAACTTTAGTGTTTTAGCTAAAAGGTAAAATCCTATTCCGGCAAAAAATGTATGGATCCAAAATTCAAATCCAATCGTATAAATACTGTAACCGCTGAAATATCCGATAATCCAAACCATCGGATACCATGCGCCACTAGAAGGGTCTGCATGAATTGGGTAGCCCAAATCTTGAAAGGGATTCCAATATGGCAATTGTCCGTTTTGTAAGCATTCGCCTATGTGAAATCTCCAGGGATAAAAACAATCAATCGCATCGTATTTAACCGGATGTAAAAAAAAGGAAACAGGAAAAAATGCGAGCACCGCAACTAGAAGAAAAATAATATACGGAGCATACGGTTTTTTAAACAGCACTTTTCATTTTTTAAAATCAATAAATTGGCATTCGCATTGTCAAAAATAACACAACCATTGGAATTCAACTGATTTCAGAGATAAAACGTTATTTTTATGCTGCAATTGTATCACATGGTAAAACTAAGTATCGTTATTCCTTCGTATCGTTCAGCCAAAGTTTTGGAGAACAATTTACCATACCTACTGCTTTTTTTGCAGGAACAAAATTACGCTTCGGAAGTTATAATTGTTGACGATGGCTCGAAAGATTCTGGAGCAACCGAACGGGTTGCTATTCAACACAATTGCAGTTATTTGGCTTATCCTGAAAATCGAGGAAAAGGATTTGCGGTGCGAACTGGCATGGCCGTTGCACAAGGAGATATTTGTATATTTACAGATGCAGATATTCCGTTTGAAACGAGTGCCATCGAAGCAATAATTCACGCCATTCAAGTGAAGGAATTTGATGTGGTGATTGGAGATCGGGGATTGCAAGCATCTAATTATTTTACTAAAATCTCCAGCCAAAGAAGGCTTGGCAGTGGATTCTTCACATTTATAGTTGGACGGTTTATTACCACTGGAATTTCAGATACGCAATGCGGCCTGAAGGGGTTTCGAAAAAATGTTGCTGCAGATCTTTTTGGTAAATCCCGAATCAATGGCTTTACATTTGATGTTGAACTGGTGTATATTTCATTGAAACGGAATTATGACATCAAAAAAATTCCGGTAAATTTGAGAAGTCAAGATGGGAATTCCGTAAATATATTTAAACACGGTTTTAAGATGGTGTTAGATCTGTTTATATTGAAAATTAATCATTTAAGAGGATATTACAACAGAAATGAATAGAAGAATAACCAACACGATTCGTTTTGTAATGGACGAATTAATTCCGCCGTTTGTGCGCGATTCAAAAATTTTCATGTATCCATTTT
>CANJSS010000036.1 GCA_947476955.1 Flavobacteriales bacterium | reverse complement strand
GAAGAATTAAACCTTGGAAAAGCAATCAGCAATCACCTGCGTTTACCTGAAAAGATTCAGCCTTATCTGATTGGAGCATCGGAGGAATTAACAGCAAAATTGGAATCAGTAAAAACATTTACAGGAATAACGGTAACTAGTAGTGGGTTTTATGGTCCGCAGGGAAGGCAATTGAGACTTAGAAATACCGTTCCTGGAATGAATGAGAAATTAACATCCTTTGTCTTTAATGGACAAAAGATTACCAATTTTGAAATGGAAAGTTCTGCTATCTTTGCTATCGGAAAATCCTTGGGACATTCCTGTGCTACTATATGTTTAGGTGTTGCAAATCGTCCAAATATGGAATTTTCAAAAGGTTTCAATCCTGAAATGGATGATTTAATCGAATATGTTTTGGACCGTATTTAAGGCTATTTCTCGGGACGATAAATACTATATTTCCCTTTATAAATTGTAGAGAAGACAAGTGGACTTTTTCCTACTTTTTTTCCACTAAAGCCCGTGTTTTGGTGTGCTAGAATAACCTCATCGGAGTTAATGACAGCGAAAATAATGGCGGTGTGTTGTTTCATTTCTTCCGTAAATGTTTTTTTTCCTTTGGAATAGCTCAATTTCACATTTTTAAATTGAATAATATCCCCTGGTTGAATACATTCATTAGGCAATAATTTTCTGCCGTAAACGAACAATCCATCCCATTTTGCGCCAACTTTATTCAAGGCATAACTTGCAAGATCCCAACATTCTCCGCGACCAACTTTTTTATTAATTTGGGATTGAACATATGTATGAATCTCTTTATTTAAAGGGGAAATCGAATCGCATTGTGCGCAAATATTCATCCACAAAACAGCGAAAACAGCAATTAGTTTATATTTCATAAACAATTAACGAAAAAACAAAAAAATATTACACTTTTGAGGCCGCCAAAATCCGTTGAACTCTAGCTTTATCGACTCTTAAAACGGATTCTGAAAACAAGGAATCCTCATCTTGTTGAAATTTCACCGTTCCAGAGAAATGAATAGCATCTGGTGCCAAAACCGTGTTTAATCGGCCAATATTCGCAGCGTTTACTCCTGCGCCAGTCATTATTTCAATTCTTCCAGAACTGTATTCTATCATTTCCTGCAGAATCGGCATGCCAATTTCCACATTTCGTGCAAGTCCGGAAGAAAGTATACGATTTACCTTACTTTCTATCAAAATATCCATGGATTTTTTCCAGTCAAAGCAATCATCAAAAGCCCTATGGAAAGTCACTTCCATGCCTTTTGCCTTGTCTATAAATTCCATTAAAATCTCCCGGTCAATTTCTCCAGATTCCGTCAATACGCCAATAACAATTCCCTTCGCTCCCATTTCCTTGCAGTTTAAAATATCGCGAAGCATCACCTCTACCTCATCTTCGGAGTAATTGAAACCACCTGGTCTTGGACGAATTAGCACATGTGTATCAATTCCATACGCAATTGCATATTCAATCATTCCATAGGAAGGAGTAATTCCGCCTTGCTCCAAATTTTGACACAATTCAACACGATCAAAATTCAATTCCTTCGCAAGGCGAATAGCCTCCAAAGACGCGGCACACAATTCAAATTTCATTCTTTGTATAATAGAATTAACTCATCGGTAAAAGTCCAAGGTGTTTTGCCTTCTCCCGCATATCCATCAGGAATATATTTCAAGCAATTAACCTTCACTTTAACAAACCGACCTTTTAGGTTAATATTTTGTTCGAAAGCATTTTTCATACCCGCTTTTTTTGCGTTGGCACTTTGAGAAGCTATAAATTGTTGTATTTGCAAATTTCTCCATTTTTTCTTTTTTGTAGAGACAGAGATTTGAATAGATTCCGGTGAATGGATCCACGAGCCATCGTCTTGGAGAAAATTTAGCAGTATTTCTTCAATTTTAACTTTTCTAGTAAGGTCTACAATAAACTCAATTTGAGTTGTATCGTATCCAAGCCATTCGTTTCCTTTCCATGGCGTTACACCGATAACTCCATCTACAAGTGTCAGCGCTCCATCCCCTTTATATTGCTCAGCAGGCTTCGTAATCAGTTCAATTGGAAGTCCGATTGCGGGATGGATCTTAAGTTCAAAATGCGCTGGATCCGGTGAGTTTTTGGAAGTTAATTTAAAGTTGAACGTATGAATCTGATTGTCTTTAGAACGTTTTAATAAAATAGTGTCGTTTTCAGTGATGTATGAATTTTCTGAAAATTGGCTATTCTTTTCATTTGTCCGGGTTTCCAATTGAAAAGCGTCTTCTTTTGAAGCTCCTTTAAAGTTCAGTTTCAAGCCATTTTTATTTTTAAAAATTGTTAGCTGGGAATAAAATAATGCATTTGAATAATTAACATTGTAGCGTTTCAGATAGGTTAAATGGTAATCCACAAAAGATTTTTTAAATGCTTCAAAAGGTGGTTTTTGCTTGCACCAAAGAACTTGCGCCAATGCTAGCGCTCGAGGATAAGTCATGTATTCCAACTGCGTCATTGTTGGAATGTACTCTGTCCATAAGTTTGCTTGACCACCGAGAATAAAAAATGCTTGTTGCTCGGAGAAACCTGGTGGAATCGGATTGAATGCGTAAACCTTTTCAATTGGCGTAAAACCACCAATTGCGGTTGGTTCGTTTGGATTTTTACTTTGGTAATGGTCAAAATAGCAATGTGAACCTGGACTCATAACCGCAAAATGTTTTTGTTTTGCCGCTTCTATTCCGCCTTCAAAACCACGCCAGGACATAACCGCTGCATTTGGCGAGAGTCCGCCTTCTAATATTTCATCCCATCCAATTAGTTTGCGACCTTTGGAAGTTAGAAATTCATCTATTTCTTGGATGAAATAGCTTTGCAATTCATGCTCATCCTTTAAACCATTTTCACGGATTACTTTTTGGCATCTCGGACATGTATTCCAGCGCGTTTTTGGTGCTTCATCGCCACCAATATGAATATATTCAGATGGAAAAAGGGTTAATACTTCCGTTAAAACATCTTTTAAAAAATCGATACTTTCCTCTTTTGCGCAGAATATTTCTTCAAAAACACCCCATAAACCTGGCACCTCTAATTGTTTACCAGTGCAGGAATATTGCGGATATGCTGCTAACGCTGCTCTGCTATGCCCAGGCATTTCAATTTCAGGTACAACCGTAATGAATTTTTTGTTGGCATACGCTACCACTTCTTTAATTTGCTCTTGCGTATAGAAACCGCCGTATCTTTCGGCAGAATAGGTTCTCGGTGAGGCGGAATAATGACCATTTACCGTGCTATCGCGCCATGCGCCAATTTCAGTTAGTTTCGGGTACTTTTTAATTTCTATTCGCCATCCCTGATCGTCGGTAAGATGCCAATGAAAGGTATTAAATTTGTACAAGGACATTAAATCTATGAAACGCTTTACTTCTTCCACGGAGAAAAAATGGCGGCTTACATCCAAATGTAATCCGCGCCATTGGAAATTTGGATAATCCTGCACAAATGCTTTCGAGAAATAATACGAATCTTTTTCCCCCTCAATTAGCTGTAAAAGAGAATTTACGGCGTAGAAACAGCTTGCAGAAGTGCTGTATTGAATAAGAACTCCGTCGTTTATTGTGATGGAATAAAAATCAGGAGGCGTATTCGTTATTTTTTTGAAGGTCAAATCACTCCCGGAAGCAGAAATTACAGTTTGAATAGAATAGGTATCCACCAATTTTTGAACTAAAAAATCTTTTATCTCAGCCGGCAAATTCTCACTATTAATAGAAAAATGATTAGCAATAGACATTTTTCCAACTGCAATTTTGTAGACAACTGGAGAAGGAATAATTGGCGATTGACCAAAGCTGAAACACACTGTGATCCAGCAAATAAACAAAAGTAAAACGCTTTTTTTCATGCGGTGAAGATAAAGAAAAAATGAGCAGTCCGAATTGACTATTTTACTATTACAGTAACTTTTTCAAATTACATATTGCGTCGATATTGTCCACCAACTTCGAATAAAGCCTCTGTTATTTGTCCTAGGGAAGAATATTTGCATGTTTCCATCAATTGCTCAAACATATTTTGATTTTTAATCGCTGCTTCCTGCACCTTAAGAATTCCCTCTTTTGCTATCTCTGCATTTCCTTTCTTTAAATTAGCAAGCATTCCAATTTGGTATTCTTTTTCTTCTTCTGTTGCTCTAATAACTTCCTTTGGAAGCATAGTAGGTGAACCTTTCGAACTTAAAAAAGTATTTACACCAATAATTGGGAATTCCCCATTGTGTTTCAGCGTTTCATAATACAAAGATTCCTCTTGAATTTTGGAACGTTGGTACATTGTTTCCATCGCTCCAAGCACCCCGCCACGTTCCGTTATTCGATCAAACTCTAATAGTACCGCCTCTTCCACCAATTCCGTTAATTCTTCGATTATAAATGCCCCCTGCAAAGGATTTTCATTTTTCGCCAATCCTAACTCGCGGTTGATGATGAGTTGAATTGCCATTGCACGGCGCACCGATTCTTCTGTTGGAGTAGTAATTGCTTCATCGTACGCATTCGTGTGCAGAGAATTACAGTTATCGTATATTGCATACAATGCCTGCAAAGTAGTTCGAATATCGTTGAAATCAATTTCTTGCGCATGCAAAGATCGTCCAGATGTCTGGATGTGGTATTTTAACATTTGAGCACGGCTATTCGCACCATATTTTTTCGCCATTGCTTTTGACCAAATACGTCTAGAAACTCTTCCAATTACAGCATATTCTGGATCAATTCCATTGGAGAAAAAGAAGGATAAGTTAGGTCCAAAATCATTGATACTCATCCCACGGCTCATGTAATATTCTACATACGTAAAGCCGTTTGCCAATGTGAATGCCAGTTGAGAAATAGGATTTGCACCTGCTTCAGCAATATGGTAACCAGAAATAGAAACCGAATAGAAGTTTCTTACTGCGTTTGTAATGAAATATTGTTGCACATCCCCCATTAAACGCAAAGCAAATTCCGTTGAAAAGATGCACGTATTTTGCGCTTGATCCTCCTTTAAAATATCCGCCTGCACTGTTCCGCGCACTTGCGTTAATGTTTCTGCTTTGATTGTCGCATAAATGTCAGCCGGCAGAACTTGGTCACCCGTCGCGCCAAGTAACATTAATCCCAAGCCATTATTTCCATCTGGCAAATCACCTTGGTAGCGAGGACGCTGCACTTTCTTTGCAGCATAAAGTGATACGATTTTTTCTTCTACTTCTTTTTCCAAGCCATTTGCGACGATATATTTTTCGCAATTCTGATCGATAGCAGCATTCATAAAGAAACCCAGTAACATAGGCGCAGGCCCGTTAATTGTCATCGAAACAGAAGTCATTGGATGGCACAGATCAAAGCCGGAATACAATTTTTTCGCATCGTCTAAACAGCAAATAGAAACACCTGAATTTCCGATTTTCCCATAAATATCTGGTCGAATATCCGGATCGTTACCATATAAAGTAACAGAGTCAAATGCCGTAGACAAGCGTTTTGCCGGCATTCCCAAAGAAACGTAATGGAATCGTTTGTTTGTGCGCTCAGGTCCACCTTCTCCGGCAAACATTCTGGTAGGATCTTCCCCTTCTCTTTTGAACGGAAATAAGCCAGCAGTATATGGAAATTCTCCAGGAAAATTCTCTTGTAAGGTCCAACGCAAAATATCGCCCCAGCCTGTGTATTTTGGACTTGCAACTTTGGGGATTTGTAAATGGGAAAGTGATTCCGTATGCGTCTGCAAGGTTAGTACTTTGTCGCGCACTTTATAATGAAATTCAGGGCTTTTATACAAGGCTTTTTTCTCTTCCCACTTTTGAAGAATGTCCCAATTCTTAGGATCAAAGTTCAATTTTTCCGATTCAAATACTTCTTGTAAAGATTTAACCAATCTATCTTTATCTTCTATTAATGAGTTTTTTAAAGACTCAATTGAGGAGGAAAGTCCTTGAAGTTTTTGTGCTACGCGCACTTGGCTGTCTACCCATTTATCATAGGAACGGTTGTTCTCAGAAATTTCAGAAAGGTAGCGGGTTCTATCTGGTGGAATGACGAATATTTTCTCTGACATTTCCTGCGTAATCACAAACGTCGAATGCAAGGGCGCAGCTGTTTTTTCAACAATTTTATCCATAATTACTTTATAGATAGAATTCATTCCTGGATCGTTGAATTGGGAAGCGATTGTACCGTAAACTGGCATTGTATCGACTTCTTCTTCCCATAAATTATGGTTGCGCTGGTATTGCTTTCGCACATCGCGCAATGCGTCTAATGCACCTCTTTTATCAAATTTATTCAAAGCAATAACATCGGCAAAATCCAACATATCAATTTTTTCCAATTGCGTTGCAGCGCCATATTCGGGAGTCATTACATATAAAGAGACGTCGGAATGGTCTAAGATTTCCGTATCCGATTGCCCGATTCCAGATGTTTCCAAAATGATCAAATCGTATGCAGCAGCTTTCAACACGGTAATTGCTTCTGCTACGTGCTTGGATAAAGCTAAATTCGATTGACGCGTAGCAAGCGAGCGCATGTAAACGCGTTCACTTTTGATGGAGTTCATGCGGATTCTATCTCCGAGCAGCGCACCACCCGTTTTTCGTTTGGATGGATCTACAGATACTACCGCAATTTGTTTGGTCGGGAAATCGACTAAAAAACGGCGCACCAACTCGTCTACCAAAGAGGATTTTCCAGAACCGCCCGTTCCTGTAATTCCTAAAACTGGAACGTGGACCGTTTTTGCCATTTCCGCTACTTGCGCCAAGATTGCTTTGGATTCCTCCGGAAAATTTTCTGCTGCAGAAATAATCCGTGCAATTGCAGGCACATTTTTAGTTTGAATATGCTTTATTTCCTCTGAAATATTTTGCCCAACAGGAAAATCTGATTTTTGAATTAAATCGTTGATCATTCCTTGCAAGCCCATCGTTCTTCCATCGTCCGGGTGGTAAATACGTGTAATTCCATAATCTTGCAACTCCTGGATCTCGGAAGGCAAAATCGTTCCACCTCCGCCACCAAATATTTTGATGTGCGGCGCGCCTTTTTGCTTCAAAAGATCGTACATGTATTTAAAATATTCCGTATGACCACCTTGGTAAGAAGTCATTGCGATTGCTTGCGCATCTTCTTGAATAGCGCAATCTACCACTTCCTCCACCGAACGGTCGTGTCCCAAGTGAATCACTTCACAACCAGTAGATTGAATAATTCTTCGCATGATGTTTATTGCAGCATCGTGTCCATCGAACAAAGAAGCAGCAGTTACTATTCGTACTTTATTTACTGGTTTATAGGGCTCTATTTTTTCCATTTGCTCTTTTTGAATATTTTTTAGCGTCGTAAAGGTACAAAATTGTAGAAAATAATGGCACTTTAAGCAAACAACTGCGTCTGGAGAATGTAGCTTTGAAATAGGTTTTTATTAGACTCTAAAAATGCAGGGATTTATAATTTATAGTAAGAAAGGTTTTTATTCTGAAGAATCCGAAATTTAGGAAAACGTCTAAAATAAGTTGAAATAAGTTGAAATAAGTACCTTAGTGATAATTATTATTCTTTTTTCTCTAAATCAAACCATTATTTTATTTTCGTTTTAATCAAAAATTGATTATATTTAAACCTTAAAAGGTAATTTGCAATTGAATTTTTTACTACCTAATTTTAGTATACAGATTTATTTGGATATTATTCAAAACTACTATTTATGAAATGTTTTCATTTCTTATTCTTCTTGGTTTCAAGTTGCATTGGGCTTTTTGCACAAACAAGTTTGCTAGGAATTTCCGAAATGCGCGATATTTCCTTTACTCACTCCAAAGAAAAAATTGATTTAAGGGAAGACTCTACTCTTGCGGGGGAATTGGAAAAAACCTATTTAATTGAAAAATATATTCCAGAAGAATTCAGAAAGCACCCTGAATTTTTACAAAAATCGCTTAACATTGAAGCCGTAAATATCGAGTTAATTCAGTATCGAACGGAAAACCAACGCACATTTATTGATATCAACCACAATTACCATACGCAAACAACAGGTGGCGTATTCCATTACAAAGACCCACAAGACAATTGGATTAGCATACAAGAAGGAATAACCATTAGTGGAGAAAGTATTTCTAAAATTGGTGTTTTCAAAACGGAGTTACCGATTTATGTTGATTCTAAAAGTGGAGAAACGCGCATGCAACTGGACAAATCTAGTTCTGATGTTTACATATTTGGGGGAAATACCGCTATTCGATTCTTGGATGAACACTCTGAAGTGCTATCCTCGCTTGAAAAAAATCAAGAAATTCCGGACGCTGCACTTGATTTGTCTACTTACCGCTTAAAAAATGTTTTCCCAGATATCGACAGGGTGCAGGAAATAAATTACTGGAGCGTAAAAACAGATTACCATGTACTAGAAAAAATGGTAGTACCACCCGCTGCTGTTTTCGTAGAATTGAATGACGATGTTACTTTGCCAATTGGCTGGGAAATTGTGTATTACGAAGGAACAATGAATTCCCTTGGCTGGCAAGGAAGCCTTGCGATTTTAGATGAAAATCAGCATGTTAAAGGAATTATAAGTGCGGCACAAATTTTTGATTCTTATGGAAGTGCAAACAAAGAACAGGCAGCAGAACACTTGATTGGAGGAGCCTATACGTTAATTAAAACCAAAAACGGGTATTCCATTCATATAAAAATGCCAGCCGATTATTTCAGAAGAGAAGATTTAGTGTATCCCGTTATCATTGATCCAACAGTTTCCAATACCTATGCAACAAATAAGGCTTTACAGGATAAATATGTGCTTTTTAACGCCAATTGTCAAGCAGTGCTCGTGCAAACTTTCCCAGTTTCCTCTTTTCAAGTAACTGGAACAAATACAACGTATCAAATCTGGGCTAAAGGTTATATTACAACAAGTGGTTTTACCACCTATTATGCTGATAAGGAAGAACAAAGATCCAGAGTTGGTGCAAATGGCAATTGGACAGCCACACAATTTGGATTTGGAACAAACTTTGGACCGACCAATAGTTCTTATTACACCCCAGCAAATAATGGACTTTGGTATACCTTGAATAACCAGACAATTGCAAATGGCTGTTATCCCAATCAGAATACAATTCAATATTTTTGGCAAGGTTACCAAACATTTTATCCACAACCTGTTAATGCCGCGGCCAATATTTCGGGTTGTGTTACCAATTTCCAGGAATTGGTTGCCAATACTTGGCTTGTAACAACAACATATAACGCGATTCAAGCATCTGTAACTGCCAGTGCTTCAATTTGTTCTGGAGGAAATGTAACTTTCTCAATTACTGGAACTGGCGCATCCGCTGTTGTATACAATATCAATGGTGGACCAAATTTAACGAGTTTATTGAATAGCGCAGGAAATTCTGCTGTTACGCTTACCAATGTTACGGCAACGCAAACTATAAATCTTGTAAGTGTTGCGATAGGCTCGTGTTCAATTCCATTAACATCAACGGCAACTGTAACCGTTACTCCCGCGCCAGTAGCTGCAATTGCAGCAGGAGGACCACTAATCTTTTGTCAAGGCGGAACAGTTGCTTTAAACGCAACAGTTGGAGCAAATTATACGTACCAATGGTTTTTGAATGGAACTGCAATTGCCGGACAATCAACTAATTCTTTTACGGCAGCGGCAACGGGTTCTTACACGGTAACGATTACCATAAATGGTTGCTCGGCAACATCAGCAGCAACGGTTGTAACTGTGAATCCATATCCGACAGCAACAATTACCCCCGCCGGACCAACTATTTTTTGTCAAGGCGGTTCTGTCCTATTAGATGCGCCTATCGGAGTAGGTAATAGTTACGAATGGCAATTGAATGGCATCGTAATTCCTGGTCAAACGGGCGCTTCTTACACTGCCAGTGCGAGTGGATTATATGTTGTTGTTGTAACCGCAAATGGATGTACTTCGACTTCAACGGAAACAAGTGTAACCGTAAATGTCTTTCCAGGAGCACTTCTAACTGTGAGCGGTCCCACAACTTTCTGTGCAGGTGGATCGGTAGTAATATCCGCTCCTTCTGTTCCTGGATTAACCTACCAATGGCAATCCAGTGGAATTGCAATCTCGGGAGAAACGAATTCCACCTATATAGCTGATGCCTCCGGTTCCTATGCGGTGGAAATAACATTGAATGGTTGCCTTTCCACATCATTGGCAACGGTTGTAGTTGTAAATTCCTTTCCAGTAGCAACTATTACTTCTAGCGGACCAACAACATTTTGTCAAGGTGCATCTGTTATTTTATCTGCAAATTCTGGTGTGGGCCTAAGTTACCAATGGGATTTGAATGGGACGCCAATTGCTGGTGCAACAACTGTATCTCAAACTGTTTCCATTGCTGGCGATTACAGTGTGACGGTTTCACAAAATGGCTGTTCCACAACTGAAAATCAATTGGTAGTGGTTAATTCACTTCCTACTGTCACAGTGAATAACCCAACAATTTGTCCAAATGAATCTGTTGTAATTACCGCCAATCCAATGCCAATCGGAGGAACTTTTGTTTGGTCTTTAAGCGCTCAAACAACAAATCCTATCACTACAACTGCAGCTGCTACAACGCCGTTTACTGTGGAATATACCGCGCCAAATGGTTGTGCAGTAATTGGAAATGGCATCCTTACGGTGACAACTGTTTTTAATGGAACAGTACAAGTAAATAATCCGAGTATTTGTATGGGAGATATTGCTGTTTTAAGCGCCAATCCATCTATTCCAGGTGGAACTTACCTTTGGTCGCCCGGAGGACAAACAACGCCTACTATAAGTGTTTCGCCTACTATAAATTCCACCTACAGCGTAGTGTATTCACTAAATGGTTGTTCAGCGTTTTCTGTGAATGGAACTGTTACGGTAAATACTCCACCAGTCGTGAGTTTCTCCGCTGATAATTTAATTGGTTGTTCCCCGTTGAATGTCACTTTTACAAGTACAGGACCTGCAGCATCCTCCTACTCTTGGAATATGGGCAATGGGACTCAAATTAACGGCGCCACCGTGAATACAACTTTTACAACGGCTGGCTGTTTTGATATTACGCTTTCAGCTACAGAAAACGGTTGCACAGGAACTCAAACTTTAGTAAATTACATTTGTGTCAATCCTGTTCCGGAGGCATCCTTTTCCACAAATATTCCAACATTTACAGAAAACACACAAGACATTTATTTTTCGAATAATACCATCGGAGGACAAACATTTAGCTGGGATTTTGGTGATGGAACAAGTCCTTCGGCAGAAGAAGAACCGCAGCATAATTTCTCCAATACACTGGAAGGTTATACCATAACACTTATTGCTTATGCAGGTGCTTGTTTGGATGAATACTCCATGTTTATACCATACCGAGAAGAGTTACTTTTCTTTGTTCCAAACACTTTTACGCCGGACGATGATTTTTACAATCCTACTTTTCAACCTGTTTTCACTTCTGGATTTGATCCATACGACTACACGCTTTCGATTTATAACCGCTGGGGAGAGTTGATTTTTGTTTCTCAAAATGCTTCAGTTGGTTGGAATGGAACATTTGGTGTAACAGATGCAAAAATATGCCAAGAAGGAACTTACACGTGGAAAATAGAATTTAAGTTACTTGAAACGGATGAACGAAAAATTGTTTCTGGACACATAAATTTAATGCGTTAAGCATTGAATCGGCTGAAATAGTTGCTAATTTAATGGCAACTTTTTTTAGTGGCAACAATGGAGTATACCATTGGGATTTTGAAATCAATGTGTTTGATACGGAATTTTTTTGGCTCGAATTCAATGGTGTTTTGGAAGCAATTATAAGGAGAATAATCGATTTCTTCGAGCGAATTAATTTCCAGTTGATTACTTAAAAGGCTATTTACCACCTCTCCAATGCCGTGGTTCCACATGATATAATTTTCCTTTAAATCTGCTTCTCTATCTGCATAAGTACCAGTTTCAGTTTCGTAAATTGCACCCGTATTGAAATAATTATAGCTAATTTTTTGAAAATCATCGTCAAACATCCAAACCACTGGATGAAATTCTACGAATACAAATTTACCTTTGGGCTTTAGAAAATTAGAAACGATTTGCGCCCATTTTTTGATGTCCGGCAACCATCCTATTGTACCGTAACTTGTATAAACGATATCAAATTTCTCATTAAGATGCAAGGGTAAATCGTATATGTCACAACAAATGAAATGTGCATCAATTAAAGATTGCGCTGCAAATTTTTCCGCATATTCAATTGCTTTATCCGAAAAATCGACACCGGTAACTTTTGCGCCCATTCTGCCCATGGAAAGCGTATCCTGACCAAAATGGCATTGCAAATGCAAAATACTCTTTCCTTTTACATCGCCAAGTAATTCTAATTCAATTGTATTGAGAGAAGAGTTTCCTTTCAGGAAATTATCATTGTCATAAAAAGCTGATTTCACATGATAATTCGTTCTATTGTTCCATGATTTTTTATTAATCTCTATGTAATTTTCCATTCTGTTGATTTTTAAAAAGCACATCTACCTTTTATTTTCTAAAAAATAGCTAAAGCAATTAGTTGATGGTTCCAAAATACTGATTTTAGAAATTAAAACCGTAAAATCATTTTCAAATTGAAGCGACGCTGGGTCAAATAATTTGGGATAGAATAGTATTTACCTTCCGTATCTTGAATCCATTGTTTAGATAATACATTATTGATTCCCAGTAAATTAAATACTTCAAAGGAAATAATTGCATCGGTGAAATTTCTACTAAAAAAATTCTCAGTAGCTTTTTTCTTGTATAAGAAATCATATGACATTCCTATATCCACGCGGAAATACGATTTCATGCGCAGCGTATCTTTGTAGCGATTTTTGTCTGGAGGACCATACGGCAAACGCGTTCCAAACTGCATACCCATTTGAACACTGAAGCTTTCAAAACCTGGCATACGATCCTGCACCAATGCTCCAAAATTGAGTAATTGATCTGTTGGTCGGGGAATAAATCCGGGCAAAATAGTTGCGCTATCTACAATGGTTTGGTCTTCACTGATTCCAAAAATTATTTTTTCACCTGCAGCGTTATAGAATTCTTTATAGGAATCGTTTAAAATATCTTCCTTCGTAGTCATAATTCCCATTTTAAAGAAAGATTCAATTCCTTTCACAAATTGTCCATGGATATTGACATCCACACCATAAGCGTATGCAACGGCATTGTTTTCAGCGTAATAACGGGTTCTTACATTGTCAATTTCATACGGATTTACGTCCCACAAATATTTATAGTATGCCTCGGCAGAAAATTTGAACGGAAGTTCCCTGTTCCACATGTTAAAATAAAGATCTGTTCCTGCGACAAGATGAAACGATTTCTGTGATTTCACATTTAGATTTAGCTGTCCGTCAAAAGTTCTAAATTCTCGATAAAATGGTGGTTGGTAGTACAAACCAGAAGAAATTCTTGCACTTATATCCCGTCGGCTGATTTTTTCATCCTTCACCATATAAACCCTTGGGAAATAAATCAAAGAAGCACGTGGCGTAAGATAAAATTCTTGGTTTACAGTTGTATAGCCCGCTCTAGTTCCAATATTCAATGCCAATCGCGCATTAGACTCACGAATAGTATCTTCTACCGTAAATTCTACTTTTTTTGAACCAATTTTTAGCTTCTCCGTTATCGAAACCGGAAAATCGCGTTTTGTTTTAGACCATATAGAATTTAATTGAAGAAAAGTGGTTATTCTATTCGATTGCAAGCTTAAATTTCCCTTTATGGTTTCTATCAGTTCGAGATTTTCACCCGTATTTTGTGGCAAACTATAACCCGCAGAATCTATCATACGCCATTCGCTGAGTACATCTTTAAACTGGTCGTGTTGGAAATTGATTCCCCAATTCAAAATATAGCTTCGGTGCATTAATGGATTATCCGATTTGAAAGCATTAATGATACTATATTGTCCATTGTGGTATACATTCAAGATAGTTGCGTCCAATTTGTTTCGCGCATGGTTCAAAAACGTCCCAATTCCTAAAACAGCAATAGAATCACCATATTCTTCTTTCGATGGATCTGTTTCCAATTGGTTAATATAGTATTGCCCCTGCACATCAAAATTTTCTCTTTCGTTGGTATTAAATACCGTTGCATAGAAATCCAATTTTAATTTTTTATTTACACGCCATTTTAAAGAAGTTCCGCCCATTTTCGTTTGAAACCGCGTTTGTTCTTGTCCATCAAAATAAATTTTAAAGGTATACGCTTCGTTAGCCGTTCCGAAATCCGTTTCAGCGGTTTGGGGAGAAAAACGGTAGTCATTGCTGGAAAAATGGCCAATTACCGACCAAGTAATGTTTTCAGTCACGGCATAATTTGTGAGAAATTGTGCATCCCAAAAAACTGGATTATACGCCCCTTTTGTAGGTAGCGAATTCAATAAATAACCGTTAGATCGGTAGCGGGCACCTATTAAATAATTGAAACGGGAAGTTGGATTTTGTTCCACATGTGCTTCCACGCCAAGCAGTGAAGCCATTGCGGAAGCTTTCAATCGCGTTGGTACTTTGTAGTCAATATCCAAAACAGAGCTCAATTTATCGCCGTATTGCGCGTCAAATCCACCGCCTGAAAACCGAACGGCTTCCACCAATGCAGTATTTATGAAACTCATTCCTTCCTGCTGTCCGCTGCGTGTCAAAAAGGGACGGTAAATGTTAAAACCATTGACGTAAACGAGATTTTCGTCGTAATTTCCTCCGCGCACATTGTAGTTGGTCGTGAGTTCATTATTTGAGGTTGCAGCAGTTGTAAGGGCGATAAATCGTTCCACACTTGGCAGCGTTAACTTTTGGTAATCGATGTGTTTTAATTTGGGCAATTCAAATGGATCCGTGCGCGACGTTTGAACGGTAATTACTTCTTCCTGCTGGAAAGAAAATTTAACGTCCGGCACCCTGAAATAGATGCGATCTTCTACAATATATTCTCTAGATTCCGTGAATTCTGCAATCGAATACGCTATTTGCAGCGTATCCTTTTTCGATACAATAAACTCGTACGTTCCATCTGATGTGGAGTAGGTCACTGCTGGATCACATTTGGCACAAGAAATTTTGACGTTATCAATTACCCTCCCTTTTTTGTCTGTACAGCGCCCAATTAACCGTGTTTCCTGAGAAAAACTGGCAATTGGCAACAATATAAATAACAAAAAAAGTATACGCATAGGGCAAATGTAATTTTACAAACGCTTTGAAGTTGTAAAAAGTATAAAATTAATAATTTTACTCGCGAATAAGGACAAAATCCGGGTCAAAGGGTTCAATGAACTGGTGCATTTTTTCAATTTTATTCTTTATTTTTCCATCCCCACAAAGTGTAAATAAATTCATAGATCGCTCCTGCAGTTGATTATTAGGGAAAATCCGGTCCATGATTTGATCTATGGTTTTCATGGAAACATCGTGGCGTTGTTTCACCAGTTTGGTCAACTTTTCTTTCATTGAATCCAACTGCTTTTCCAATTTTACCATTTCAGCTCGCGCAAAATTTTCCAAGTTTTGGTCAATTTCGAGCACTTTTTGAAGCACTTGTACTTTTAAATTTTCAGCAGTGGAATTAATTGCTTCAAAATTAACTTCTTCCGCAGCAAAATCTTGTAAATAATTTTTCTTGAGTTGCCCACTATCCAGGAACAAATCCTCTAATTTCAAGGAAACTTTCTCGATTTTTTTGCTGAGTATAGCATCAATCCAAAGGATAGAAGTTCTTGTTTGAATAAGCGGAAAAGGTAATGACAATTCATCAAAAACTCCTTTCAATTGCAACCAATAGGAAATCTCACCAACGCCGCCAACGTAGCACAAATTGGGTAAAACCGTTTCTTGGTATACTGGGCGAAGAATTACGTTTGGTGAAAAACGTTCTGGAAAGGCATGCAATTCAGCTAACATTTCCACTTCGGAAAATTTTCCTTTCCCTTCCACTTCAAATCCATTATCTGTAAGCATAATTCTTTCCCGCGATTGCTCGCCAAGGTAAAAAAGGTTAACGTCTCGCGCATTCACTTGTAATTTTAACCCTTCTTTTTCCAATAATCCGTTCGTTTTTTGAACGGCATGAAATGAAAATTGCTGTTTTAATTCCTTTTCGAAAGTTGGAATAAATGCGCGTTTCAAAGCTGTATTATCGCCGTCCAAAATGAGCAATCCATACGCATCGAACAAGTGGTGTATTAATCGGAAATTTGCCTCGCTTAGATTTTTACCTTCGTATTCTTTTAAAATGGCAGAAACCTCACTTTCCGGCTGGTTTTCGAAAAATTTCAAAATCTCTTCCTTTATTTCTGCAAGTTGCGCGGTATCAAACCTTCCAACAGCTCCTTTTTGGTCCGATTCCCATTTAAAGTTTTTTGAAAAAATCTCCACCGACTGAATTTCCTCAAAATCGTGGTCTTCAGATGCCATCCAAAAAACAGGAACGAAATCATTTTCCGGATATTCTTTTTTTAATTCCTCCGCAAGGCGAATCACGTGCAGAATTTTATAGATTAAATACAGTGGACCTGTGAAAATGGAAAGTTGGTGTCCCGTTGTAATGGTAAATGTATTTTCTGAATGCAATGCCTTCAAATTACCCAGAGTTTTGGCAGAACAAGTAAGCTTAGCATACGAATCTTCCATTTCGACGCAAAGTATTTCACGTTGCTGCTTCGAAAAACTATTTTTCTTTTCTTTCAGTTGTTTTGCAAAATTTTCCTTTGAAAAAGTGTTTCCGATAAAGGAAAGTAGATCTTCCTGTTCGTAAGATAATTTAACCTGTTGTTCCGTGAAAAGAAGTGTTTCTTTTCTGTGAAATGTGAATTTTTGCATAGACAAATTTAGTCAAAGGAAATTTAATCTTAGGGGAAATGGACCAAAAAGGTTCGGGTGCATGTAAAAGAAGAATTATCGGCGGATTAGCCATAAATCTAATAGAATCGCTTACTTCTAAGTATTGGAAAAAGGAAAGAAATGGTAAACGAAAATTAAGTCCGCCTTTAAAATGAAAAATACGGGCGAAAAATTGACTTTATAAGCCACTATTCCCATACACTTCGAAAAAAAAGAAACGTAATTCTTTCTAAAAATTCAATTATACTTACTCTTTTTTATTGTAAACATTAGCGTATCTTTGTCAAAAAAAATCAAAAAATGGAAGCAATTATTAAGACAAATAAAGGAACGATGAAGGTTTCCTTGTATACGGAAGAAGCACCAAATACAGTTGCAAATTTCGCTAAATTAGCAAAAGAAGGATACTACGACGGATTGGCTTTTCACCGCGTTCTTCCTGATTTCGTAATTCAAGGTGGCTGCCCGAATTCCCGTGCCGGCGCAAAAGGAATGGCGGGAACTGGTGGTCCAGGTTACCAAATTGATTGCGAAGTAAAAGGTGGAAACCAATACCACGATCGTGGTGTTTTATCTATGGCACATGCTGGAAAAAATACTGGCGGATCCCAATTTTTTGTTTGTCATTCAAGAAATAATACATCGCATTTAGATGGCGTACATACGTGTTTTGGAAAAGTTTTCGAAGGCGTTGATGTAGTTGATGATATCCGTCAGGGTGATTCTATCGATTCTATCGAAATTGTGGATTAATGTATACTAAAATTTCGGTTTTATAGCCGCTCAAAAAGTCTCGTATAGTTATATATTCGAGACTTTTTTTTTGGGAAAATTTCAGTTTATATTCTTTAAACGTGAAACAAAAAACCAAAACCAGGTGTAATGTTATAAGGAATGGCCTGCCATCTTAAAAGATATTAGTAGATTTAACAAAACTTAATATTCAACAAATGTTCGCTCGCTCAATTGCCTTGCTTGTGTTTTTTACTGTAACTGCAGTTTACGGACAAAAAGCGCTGTCACCAGAACAATTTCTAGGTTATCCAATTGGATCTTATTTTTCTCGTCACCACCAAGTAGTAGATTATTTCAAGCAGCTTGAGAAAAATGCACCAGCAGCAATTAAAGTTACTTCATATGGAAAAACAACGGAAAATAGAGAGCTACTTTTGGCATTTATTTCCAGCGAAGAGAATTTAAAAAATCTGGATGAAATCCGGCAGCAACATAGTGAACTTAATGAATCAGAAAAAATTGCAATTGTATGGTTAAGTTACAATGTACATGGAAATGAAAGTGCTGGAACGGAGGCTGCGATGCAAACCGCATTTGAATTAATAACACAAAAGCAAGAATGGCTAAAAAATACATTGGTGATTCTTGATCCGTGTATCAATCCCGATGGACGCGATCGCTATGTAAATTGGTATATTCAATTCACCAATATCCAACCAAATCTTCAGAAAATTAGTATTGAACACAATGAACCTTGGCCAAGTGGTCGTCCAAATCATTATCTTTTTGATTTAAACAGAGATTGGGCTTGGCTTACACAAATTGAATCGCAACAGCGCATTGCGCAATACAATCTTTGGCTACCGCATGTGCATGTAGATTTTCACGAACAAGGAATCAACGAACCTTATTATTTTGCTCCGGCAGCAGAGCCTTACCATGAGGTTATCACAGATTGGCAGCGTGAATTTCAAAATGGAGTTGGGCGCAACAATGCAAAATACTTTGACAAAAACGGATGGTTTTATTTTACCCGTGAAATATTTGATTTATTATATCCAAGTTACGGCGATACCTATCCGACCTACAATGGAGCTGTTGGAATGACGTATGAACAAGGAGGAAGCGGACGCGGCGGATTGGGCGTTCTAAACAATGATGGTGATACGCTGACCTTGATGGATCGTGTTCAACATCACCACATTGCTGGAATTTCAACCGTGGAATATGCAACGCAACAGGGAACCAAGTTAATTTCTGAATTTCACCAATTTTCCAAATCGAAAAATTACACCTATAAAAGCTTTGTAGTTGGCGGTAATGCGGATAATCTTTCGGCACTTCGAAAGTTGTTGGATGCGCACAAAATCGACTATTCCTTCGGAAATGGCGGAATGGTAAAAGGATTTGATTACCACAAAAATGCCAAAGGAAACATGAAAACCAGTGAAAATCATTTGGTGATTTCTACGAATCAGTTGAAAGGAACCTTGGTAAATGTTTTATTTGAACCAAAAACAAAATTGGTGGATTCCCTCACTTACGATATTACCGCGTGGTCCTTGCCATACGCTTACGGATTGGATGCAATTGCATCGGAAACACTCGTAGAAGGAAAACCTGAAAAGATTAGTCCAGTAAATAATACATTAGTAAATGGCGCATATGCCTATTTAGCAGATTGGAACAGCATGAAAGATGCTCAGTTTTTAGCTTCTTTGTTGCAAAAAGGAATTCGGGTGCGTTTTGCAGAAAATGCATTTGTACAACAAGGAAAAAATCACGAACGTGGAACTTTGATTATCACCCGCGGAGATAATTCCATTAATTATGACAAGGATCTTATAAATCTTGCCAATGCAATGCAAATTTCCTTAACGGCAACTGCAACTGGGCTCGTTGAATCCGGAAGTGATTTCGGAGCGGCAAGTGTAAAACTGATCAAACAACAGCGGATTGCATTACTTGGTGGAAGTGCAACGTCGTCTTTAAACACAGGTGAAATCTGGCATTTCTTTGAAAAACAATTGAATTATCCAGTAACTATGGTTGATCTCAACGATTTTTCTCTTTCTTCCTTAGGGAATTTTGATGTACTAATTGTGCCAGAAGGCTGGTACAGTAATTTTTCAGAGGTTGAAACGATGGATGAATTGAAGAAATGGATTTCTTCAGGCGGAAAATTAATTGCAATTGGCGAGGCTGTTTCCCACTTTACCTCTGAAAATGGATTTGGATTAAAAGTGAAGGACCAAAAAGTGAAAGATGCTGAAACGGTTGATCGGCATGAACATGCACACATAAAATATAGCCAGCAGGAACGCGAGGAAATAAAAAACACGATTACTGGCGCGATTTTCAGATGCAAAATAGAAGAATCCCATCCTCTGGCATTCGGCTATTCCGAAAATTATTTCACGCTGAAACTAAGTGCAAATGCGTATGATTGGTTGGAAAAAGGATCAAATGTGGTATATCTTCCTGAAAACCCTGAATTAATTGCCGGTTTTGCTGGAAGCGAAGCACTCAAGAAACTACCGAAAACACTCATTTTTGGGCAGGAAAACATGGGGAATGGTGCTATAATATATATGGTGGACAATCCACTTTTTAGAGGGTTTTGGGAAAATGGGAAGTTGTTTTTTGTAAATGCTTTATTCCTAACAAATAACTAAATTTTTAGGAATTTTTAACGTTGCTCGCGTAGAAAGAAAATCTACATTTGAACAGTATTAATCGATAAAACAACGTATGAAATCTCTACCCTATCTTGTTGTTGCTATTTTTTTATTGCCGTCTTGTTCCCATATCTATTTCACGGAAGCACAAGCCGGAGGCGGTAAGCTGTTATCGGAAGTTCCGAAAGAATTACATGGAAAATGGAAAATTGACGAAAAAGAATCCGCTAAGGAAAGTATTACAGAATGGCTAACAATAGAAAAAGAAGGTTATCGGTATTTCAAAGTTGTGAAAGATTCCCTTCAAAAGGTGGATACTGTAAAAACAGAAGCGACACTTCTTTCGGACTCTACAAAACTTTATGCATCCGGAAAATTATACATCCTCAATTACCAAGATGACAACCCAAATTGGGAAATATTCATTCTAAAAAAGTGCGCAAATGGCTCGATTTATTTGTATGAATCGCGAGATCCAAAATTTTTCATTCGAGATAAAAATTTAAAATTAGTTCAAGCGAAATACCGCATCGAAGAAGAAGAAAAAATTGTGGAAACACTAGATCCTCCGCACATGGAAAGTGCTAATTTTCGACATGCCATTTTCTCCGGACAATTGGCAACTAAAACAATCCAACGATTGATTAGAAAAAAAAACAGGCTTCTAGTATTGAAAAAGAACGGTAAAGTTGTTTTCCAGAAAGAGAAAAAAGCATTGTAGATACCTTTCGATAATGAATTCTACGTTCATTAGAAATACGAACACTAGCAATCTTAAAAATTTATTATTTTAAATATATCTTACTTTTTATACCATCACCACCAAATTGAATCAATTTTTTTAGCTATTGATGCTCCAGCTCCAACAAACATGGAGGTATACCAGCCCATTGGTTTAGTCCATCCACCGAATAAAAGAGTAGCTCCCATAGCAAGACCATCGGCTCCGAGTAATTCTGCATTGGTTGGTCTCTTCGCAGTAAATGGTAATTTATCTGAATAACCATCAATAATCCATAATTCAGTTGAAGAAATTAATTGATTAACAATCGCAGATGCAATTGCCTTTCCTTCTGTTTCTTTTTGTTGATCTAGTAACTCTAAATTTCCTTTCAGTTGATCCATAATTAAATCCTTACTAGATAAAGAATTATCTTCTAAAATTTTAAAACTATTTTTTAATATCTTCGTTTGCGAATTGCTGAAAACTAAATGATTCACAACCTCATCAATAGAAATTGATTCATACATTTTCAATAGATCAGTTAGAACATCATCATTCGGTAATTGAAGATTATTATCCAAACAAAACTCTTTCAAACAAATACTTATAAAGTCAGTATTATAAATATAATAATCTAAATCTTCCCCTGTTAGACCCAGATTTTCGATATCTACATACACTGATTTGATTAGCCTATTATGCCAATCCCCTATATTTGAACGGTTAACTTTAAAGTCAACATCAAATTCGAATGCCTTATTAGAATTATTTTCATATTTTTTGTGCGTAAAAAATTGCTCAAGTAAAGTAGTCTTAATAACCTCTTCCATTTGTTTATTTTTCGTGATTTTAATTTGATTAGGTTCAATTGGATTAAAACTATTTTTTGAGTGAGTTGCAGTTTTTCTATCACAATCCGTTACATCATCCTTAATGGCAGTTGCTTCTTCTGTATCTAGTTCAAATGAACTTCTTACTTGTGTATTATGCATTTCTGCATTTTGGGCATAATTTGATGTTGTCGATAGGACAACAAATAAAGAATAAAATAACTTTTTCATTTTTTGTGTTTTTTATATGAACTATACTTTTATTAGATTAAGGGAGTATCAAAAAATTGCACTATTGCCAAAATGCTCCCGATATTTAAAATTTATTTAATTTTTGGCTGCGGATTGTTTAGTTTTTTAGGCATTGCGTAGGGTTTTTTTAAGGCGTTGTAAGTCTTTTAATTGTTTAACGTTTTGCAGATTGGCGATGGTGGCCCTGTGTTGCGCCTAAGGTAGCGCTATAACTCTTGCACACTGTTATTTAAAGTATTTATTCATTTTTCAAGTTGTCAAAAATAAATTTCTTTAGGACTTCTATTTTTCCTAGGTCAGCCATTCTTTGATTGTTGTATTTTTAAAAAAGTCTATTACTGGTTCCATGGAAGTTGCTTTATAATATATTTACTAACACACAATAAAACGCTATTGTCCACTCCACTTCGCTTTCCTCCAAATTTTAAAAACAGCTCGCCTCAAAATATACGTGCTATTTTTAAAATCAAAGAGTAAAAAAAATCTGAAAAAATCATGTATAAGGTAAAGTGGTTTAGTTGTATTTTTTATACTTTGCTCAAAGCAAAGAAGTGCTACTAGGTCTATAT
>CANJSS010000035.1 GCA_947476955.1 Flavobacteriales bacterium | reverse complement strand
TCTACTATGGCTGCAATTCTTGGTTTAGAAGATGCTGTTGTGGAAGCGGTTTGTGCTTCGATTAATGGAGTTGTGGTTGCTGCCAATTATAATTGCCCAGGTCAACTCGTTATTTCTGGAACAATTCCAGCGGTAGAGGAGGCGTGCTTAAAATTAACGGAATCTGGCGCAAAACGTGCATTATTGCTTCCTGTTGGCGGCGCTTTTCATTCGCCATTGATGGAACCCGCTCGGGAAGAATTAGCAGCTGCAATTGAAGCTACACAATTTAATTCACCTATTTGCCCAATATATCAAAATGTTACAGCTGCATCTGTTACGGATCCGGAAGAAATAAAAAGAAATTTGGTTGTGCAATTGACCGCTCCTGTCCGGTGGACGCAAACGATGCATACCATGCTTTCGGATGGCGCAACGGAAGTAATTGAAGTTGGTCCTGGAAAAGTCCTGCAAGGTTTGTTTAAAAAAGTGGATCGCGCATTTCCATGCTCAAGCGCTGAAATTCAATAAGATATCTAATTAGTTAAGAAAGGTTCTCAAATGGAGAGCCTTTTTTTTATGGAATTTTTTAAGCAAACGCATCTAAAAGGTAACTTAAAAATTAAAAGATATGAAAAAGTTACTATTTTTCGGATGGTTGAGCGTCACACAAATTGTTTTTGGTCAAGAGGCTCTCGGCGAAGTCGTTGGAACAGTTGTAGAGGATAAATCCGGTGCAATTGTCTATGGTGCGCAAGTATTTATTACAGATCAGGTAAAAAAATACCAGGCAATAACGGGACCAGATGGTAGGTTTAGAATTTTGGCTATTCCTGCAGGGAAATACCAGTTGAACATTAAGTACGCATCGGATACCTTGATTGGAATTCCTGTAAATGTGCCAATGGATGGTATCTGCAATGCTGGAACAATAAAGTTTATCAGTGGCGTTTTGAATCTTGGCCCAGTAGATGCCTCCGCAAATGGTAAAGGAATAACGCTAGAATATGGGTTTCTTCCTGTGAAAGCATTAACCTCCGAGGAAATTGAAAGAAGTCCGGATAAATTCAACGTTAAAAATTTAGTTATTTCTATGTCACCGGATATTAAAGTTTCGGAAGATGGCGAATTAATGTTTCGAGGGGCACGAAAAGGTGACATGGTTTACATGATGGATGGAATGAAAAGCAATGAAGTTAGCACCGTTCCAAGCTGCGCAATTGGCAGAGTGATGGTCTTTACCGGAGGATTACCAGCAAAATATGGCGATACTTTAGGTGGTGTAGTTGTAATGGAAACAAAAGGTTATTTTGATCTTTACCGCCAATGGGAAGCCACAGAAATTAAAACAGGAAAAAAATAAATAGATCGTTTTGTTAAAATAAAAAGCCAGTTCTGAACTGGCTTTTTCTTACAGAAAGAAATCTGGGCTTTTTGCTTCTACTTGTTTTAAATAATTTTTCAGTTCTTGCTCGTTCTCACTTTTCAGAACCATTAGCATATTTTCTGATTCTACAACAATATAATCCTTAAGGCCATCCAGTAATACTAATTTATTGTCCGGCACATTTACAATGCAATTGGAAGAATTAAATACATGCGTATGTTTTCCGATAACTGCATTATTATTGGAATCCTTTTTCAGATGAGTATTTAAACTTCCCCAAGTCCCAAGGTCACTCCAATCAAAATCCGCCAGCACAACATCCACATTTTTAGCATGTTCCATTACTGCAAAGTCGATCGAAATATCCTCACATTCTTCGAAACAGGTATCTACTTTTGCTTGTTCAGATGGTGTATTGTATTGGCTTAAATCTTTAGCGAATAAGGCATATAAAGTTGGTTGGAAGGATTGTAAAGCATCTAAAATGGTTTTTGCTTTCCAAACAAATATGCCGGAATTCCAATAAAAATTACCGCTCGCAACAAACTTTTCTGCCGTTTCAAGATTTGGTTTTTCTCGAAATTGAATAATTTCAGTTACCTCACCTGCTTTTATTTTATTGTCTGCTGAAAATTCAATGTAGCCGTAACCAGTATCTGGTCGAGTAGGCTGAATTCCAAGGGTTACAATGCGATCCGAATTATTTGCTTGTTCGATTGCTGCTTGTACAATTTCAGTGAAGCGAAACTCTTTTACTATTAAATGATCCGCCGGTGAAATAACCATTGTTGCATTTGGGTTTAAAGCCATTATTTTTGCCGCAGCATATGCAATGCAGGGCGCAGTATTTTTGCGCTTCGGTTCGGTTAAAATTTGATCATAACTAAGGTCTGGGAGCTGTTCTTTTACAAGATCCGCATAATTTGTATTGGTGAGAATATAGATATTTTCTTTAGGAGCAATCAATAACAAACGATCATACGTCATTTGAATAAGTGATTTCCCAATTCCCAAAACGTCTAAAAACTGTTTCGGTTTCTGCGGTGTCGACATCGGCCAAAATCGACTACCAACACCACCTGCCATTATAATACAATAATTATCTTTCATTTTTTTAAGTTAGTTTTTTTCCAATGGATACACTTTTGCCAGCGCATTTACCAAATACGATTTATTGGTCTTTACTTCTTGACAGATAAATCGTTTTCTCCGCAAATCTCCTTTCACAAAATGCCTTCCATCTAAAGCAAAGGTAGAATTTTTTGGCAATCGTTCGAGAATTTCAATTCCTTCTACTGGTTTATCGTAGGTGTGCAATACGCGCGATAATTGGTGGTCGGAGCAGGAAGAGGCTTTGGTTTGCACCAGCGATTGGATAAGCGCTCGTTGAATATCTTCCGGAAGATTGCCACTATCAATAATTGGTAGCAATAATTTTCGAAACGCATTTTTCCATTCATCGCCATGCGGATTAACACTATTTTTATATGAATTATAGGTGTTTAAATGGGCAAATTCGTGGAGGGTAGTGATTAAGAACGCATACGGATTCAAATCACCATTTACTGTAATTTGGTGCTTTTCGCCAGCTAAACCTGCTCTAAAATCGCCCAATTTTGTTTTTCTTCCGTTCACAATTTTAAAGCGTACAGAAGATTCAATAAATAAATCTACCACAACATCAATGAATGTTTCTGGAATATATTTTTTAAAGGCTTCCGCAACGTGGACACGTTTTTTTAGACTCTGCTTCTTCACATCCCAAATTTAAAGGAAATCAACATCTAATGTGTAGAAAGTTTTCAGCTTTGAAATGTGAATGAAAGAAATATCACTTAACTTAGCGCTTCATGAAGGTTATTTCAAATATAGGGAAGTATTTATTAATGTTGCGCATAGTTTTTTCTCGTCCAGAGAAATTAAAATTATTCCGCAATCGTGTATTCAATGAAATTGAAGTGATTGGGATTAATTCTATTCCAATTGTTGCATTGATGTCTACTTTTATGGGCGCCGTTATTGCTTTACAAACTGCATCCAATATCAGTAGTCCACTTCTACCGGATTATACAGTTGGATATATTACACAATCCAGTACGATTCTTGAGTTCTCGCCAACTATAATTTCCCTTATTTTAGCTGGGAAGGTAGGTTCGAATGTCGCTTCGGAAATTGGTACAATGCGGGTAACAGAACAAATTGATGCGTTGGAAATTATGGGCGTAAATTCTTTGACCTATTTGGTCTTACCAAAAATAGTTGCTGCAGTTTTCTTCTTTCCAATACTAGTGATATTCTCCATGGGACTGAGTTTGGTCGGTGGGTGGCTCGCGTTAACATTATCCGGTTTGTTGACAACTGAAACGTACGTCCTAGGAATACGCTCCTTTTTCGAAGTTTCAAATGTTGTTTATGCCCTCACTAAAACTATAGTTTTCGGATTTCTAATCGTTTCCATAGCATCGTTTTATGGGTATTATACCAAAGGCGGATCGTTGGATGTTGGGAGGTCCTCTACGCAAGCAGTTGTAAGTAGCAGTGTTTCTATTCTGATTGCAAATTTTATCTTAACACAATTGATGCTTTTATGATAGAATTAGTAAAAGTAAATAAGTCATTTGGTTCCAGCCAGATATTGTCCGACATAAATACGGTCTTTGAGAAGGGAAAAGTAAATATGATTATTGGGCAATCGGGCTCGGGTAAATCCGTATTAGCAAAATCAATTGTAGGATTGCATGAAGCAGATTCCGGTCAAATATTGTATGATGGAAGGGATTTTTCTGCAATGAATCGTTTGGATCGAAAGGAAATCCGAAAGGAAATTGGAATGCTTTTTCAGGGTTCTGCTCTTTTTGATTCAATGACTGTTGAGGAAAATGTTATGTTTCCATTGAGTATGTTCACCAATATGACAAAAAAAGAAATGCAAATGCGTGCTGATTTCTGTTTGGACCGTGTCAATTTGGCCAATAAAAACGCATTATTACCTTCAGAATGTAGCGGTGGAATGCAAAAACGAATTGGAATTGCAAGAGCCATTTCAATGAATCCAAAGTATTTGTTTTGTGACGAACCAAATTCGGGTTTAGATCCCAAAACCTCTATTGTCATTGATAATTTAATTCGTGAAATCACCTACGAATACAATATCACAACGGTTGTAATTACCCACGACATGAATAGTGTGATTGAAATTTCAGATACTATTTTATTTATTCACCAAGGAAAAAACTGGTGGACGGGAGATAGGGAATCCATTATTACTACAGAAAATCCCGAAATTCTTGGCTTCGTATATGCTTCAAACTTTATGAAAGATATTCGTGCCTCCATTCAGTTGATACGAAAATAATTTCGATTTACTTTTTAGAAATAGGCAATGTAGCCGAAATGAACTTTGCCGCTACTGAATTTAATAGCGTCATCAAATTGCCTTCCCAAGGCATATGAAATGGAAAAAATCCCAATATTAGTTCCAAACGAAAATCCTGTGCCGAAACCAAATGGTCTGTCTTTATAATATTTCACGGCATTGTTTTCGTAAAGTCCTTGGTCAAAAAATGCAAAAACATGGGAATTTTTATCTAATAAGTACCTGTATTCTGCCGTAAAGACACTTCTATACGTACCATATAATTCTTCTTCATTGAATCCACGCATACTAGACTGTCCGCCAAATCGGTACACTTCATTTTGGTAAAATGCTGGCGCATAATAAAATTCCGAGGTATTTCCAAGTCGCAGAATATGCCGAGCAGTTATAGGAATAAACCATTCAATTTGCAAAAAGGAACGATAGGTTGTAGATTTTGTAGCACTTATAGTATCTGAAATTTGAGATTTTCGATTTCCAATAGCAATTTCAAATTGTAAAATAAATCCTTTGGATGGATTTGGTAAGTAATCTACTTGCCTTTTTAGTATAGATATTCCATACGCATTGGTGCGTAATGAAGAAAGATTAGAAAAAACGGGATTATTTTTTCCGCCACTCAAAATACTAGATGAATTATTTTGGTAGAATACTTTTATAAAATTGCCGCCTTTTAAAAAATAGTGTATTCCTAAAGTGGATTTTAGTTCAAGAAATGAGGTGTCTCTTTTGTATAATTGGAATTGGAAATCGATACCAAATGGTGATTTAAAGAGGAAAGGGTAATTTATTTTACTATTTAAAACTTGTGTTTTTTCTTGAATACTGCGCCAACTTAAATGCATGGATTCTCCACGATGCAAAACATTCAATAATTTTAAATTCAATTCGCCCGTTAACCCGACGCGATTTGTTATAGGATTTGGTTGTAAGCCGACAGCACCATTGATCGAACTAATTGGATTGGATTGGAGGTAAAGGAATAATTCAACCCCTTCTTTTGTGAACAGCAATTCATGCGGTTTAATTTCTTTGATAAAATTTAACTGACTTATTTTCTTGGTTATAGTCCTTAATTTGAAATCATCGAAAAATTCGCCTTCTCGAATATCCAACAAACTAGAAATAAATATCTTGGATATGGAAGAATCGCCTTTAATATTTATTTTATTGAAACGCAGAAGTTGTCCTTTTTCAACAACTAATTTTGCCTCCAAATCCGTTTCTTTAAAATTTATTTTTTCCAGATAAACTTTAGAAAAAGGGTAGCCATTAGATGTAGTTGCATCGTGAATGGAACGCATAACCTTACCAATTTCAGCTGGATTAAAAGGAATTGAAGCAATATGTTTTTCAGTTAATCGGGAATTTCTTTTTAAAAATTGAATATCTTCATCATCCAGTTCCAAACGCACAGAATTGAACTTTTCACCAACATAAAAGGCAACAGTTACAGTTTTGTTTATAATACGGATGGAATCAACGGATGCAAGTAGATACCCTTTTTTTACTGCAAAAGTTTGCATTTCTTTGATGTATCGAATGGCAGAAATGCTATCTTTAAAATCTTTTGTGTAATTTTTTTTAACCTTTTTAAAGTTTTCCGTTGTAAAGGAAATAGAAAATGTTTTTTGGCTGTGTAAACCAAATCCAATTACTACGGTAAAAATAGCTAAAATGAAACGCATAAACTTTAAAACGTTGTTTCAAATAAATTGTTTCAAATGATTAAGACTCAATTGTGAATAATATTTTAGAGTATAGAAAATAAAAAATTGTATTTTTGACAGTAACAGGAAAACCATTTATTTTAAAACAAACAACAATGAAAAGATTTTTGACCTTGACACTTGTAGGGATGTTTGTAGCTTTAGCTATGACAGCGTGTAAAACATCGAAAGGAAGCTGCGAAGCTTATGGAAGCATCGAAACTGTAGATAATGCAGATTTGGCATCAAAATAATTAAGACAGCTAAAAAAAGAGGCTTTTTTTTGAAACCGCCTCTTTTTTTTTAAAATGGATTATGCTACTTGTGTCAAGAATGATTTTTTTACTTTTGTTAAAGTACAATTTGAGCACAAACAAAAGGTATACATAAAACCTCTTCACGAATCGTATAGAACCCATTTTTCTAAGAAACTTGATCGTTTAACTTTAATTAAAGTAATCTGATCGTTAAGCACCGTAATTTTTTTGATTTTACTTAGACTTTCAATATAAAAATCCAACTTTTTTGTCTAAAGTGTAAACCTTGTTGCATGGTATATGCAAATTGCTTTTACACGATTCCGTCTACACAATTCCTACATTGCAAATAAAAAGTCACCAAATGATAAACGGAATTATACTATCTTATTAGCAGATAATTATAAAGTTACATCATATACAACCGCATAGTTTGCTGGGAATTTAGGAACTAAGACATAGTTCTCATTATCTACATTTTGTAGACAATCTTTACACTGCGTAATTTCAATTTTGTACGTTACAGTTTGGGTAGTGTCATTCACCACCACCGAACGATTAAAGGACGCCGCACAAGTTGTTTGTGTTGGATAACAAAGTATAGTATATTGAGAATAATCTACAGGTACTTTTGCCCCTTGCCCAAAACGTATTTGGTATTCACCTGCATATTTGTGCGATTCATTTATAACATAATCATTCCCCATATTTCCTGTCATTGAGCCAGAAGATGGGTAAATGATAACATCGTGTATAATAGAACCAGTATCAGAATCATCCGGTACATTACATTTTTTAGCACAGGAAGAAAGGCCTATAAAAAGCGCAAAAATGGATAATATAAGTGTGAATTTTAATGATTTCATAATAGAGTTCCGTTTTGATTTAATCGTTACAAAAATACTAATTTATACAATATTATATTATTTTTTTCTAAGTACAAAATTTTGACCTAAATAAACTCGTCTAACTTGCTCGTCTGCAGCAAGTTCTTCAGCCGTTCCGGACTTTAAAATACTCCCTTCAAATAGTAGATAGGCGCGATCTGTAATGGAAAGTGTTTCTTGTACATTGTGATCTGTTATTAAAATACCAATATTTCTTTTGCGCAATTCAGAAACGATGCTTTGAATATCCTCAACGGCAATAGGATCTACTCCAGCAAAGGGTTCGTCAAGTAAAACAAATTTGGGGTTTGTCGCCAATGCTCGTGCAATTTCAGTTCTACGTTTTTCTCCTCCAGAAAGTCTGTTTCCCAGATTTTTACGTACGTGTGTCAAACTAAATTCTTCTAACAACTGCTCTAATTTTTCATGCCTTTCCGTTTTGGATAGATCGGTCATTTCCAATATTGCCAAAATGTTATCTTCGACGCTTAATTTTCGAAAAACTGAGACTTCCTGCGGTAAATAACCAATTCCCATTTGAGCCCTTTTATACATTGGTAAGCTGGTAATATCTATTTCGTCCAGAAATACTTTACCATTATCCGGTTGAACTAAACCAACAATCATGTAAAAAGAGGTCGTTTTTCCTGCGCCGTTTGGACCTAACAAACCTACAATTTCTCCTTGGTTTACTTCAATCGAAACACCTTGAACTACATCTCTGCCTTTATAGGATTTTTTGATATTTTCAGTATATAATTTCACGGTTTTTCCTCAAAAATTGTATGCAAAGTTAAAAATTAATTGCCCATCTAGCACGAATTCCGATTGGGCTCATTCCAGGATCCAAATGCGTTAAACGCCAAACAAAATCAATTCTTCCAACTTTGAAAATATTTTCAATTCCAATCGCAACTTCCGCGTAAGGAACCTTTCCGAATTGTTTTGTAAAATGTGGGAGAATCATTTCATTTGAATGTCTGGAAGAAATGGAACCATAGGTTATTCTGCCCGTGGTAACCAAACGCCATTGTAATTTTTTAATTAATGGAATGCGATCAAAAAGTAAACCTTCCCAATGGTTTTCTACAAATCCACCAACATATTTATCTGAAATAAATTCAAAGAAATTTAATTTGTTAAAGGCGCTTGTCAGCAACCAATAACTCTGGTTTCCTTCGTGGACTTTAAGAAATGGATAAGCAGCCGTCCCGAATACATATCCTGCATTTGCGCCATATCGAATTCTTCCAAGAATGCCAATTTGACGGTTATGTTCCATCTGAAACTCAATTTTTTGGTAGGAATAATTACTTCCAAATAATCCTTTTATGCCAAAAATCCCTTGAAGAGAAAAAATTGGGTATTTAGAACGTAAAGTAGTTCTATCAAAAGCTCCGGAGAGAAATTCCTCATCTTTTGTCCAACGAATGCGGGCTGTAAATTCACTGGTTCTGATTTTAGATAAGGTGTCAAACGTATTGGTATTGGTGTTAAAACGAACATAATTTGCAACACCAAGTGCTGAATATTCTTTCCATTCAAATCCACCAAAAAGAACAAGATCTTTTTTCACATCCTTTTCTAGGCTGATTCCAGCTTTTTTTACAAATGTCAATTTATCCAAAGGACCAGTTCGAAAGAGCGTTCCAAAAGTAGACCCAACACTTGCCGCAGTTGGTGATTGACCTATTTGTTCGATATCGTAATTGTAAAATGTTGTCAGCATTCCACGTTTTTTCGGAGTAATGTTATAGCGAATGGAACCGCCATACTTGAATCGCTCATCTCCAAATCCATAGGCAACTTTTCCGCTGAATTCAATTCGTCGTGAGAAATTATTGGATGTTCGTAATGCAAGTGCAGAACGAAAATTTTCCACGGGATTAAAACTCATTAAACTAAATGCATTACCAATTTCAATTTTTCCAATGGGGTAATAACCGGTCGCTGCAAAATAAGAAAGATTCTTTAGCATTTTGAAAAAAGTCATATCGTTCAGCGAGTCAATCATATTATCGATTCCCTTCTCTTGTTCACTTAGTGCTTCGTGTCGGTGCGCGATCCAATAGGCTTCATCTCTTACTTTTGCGCTATCCGCTAATTCTACCGTATTATCTGATTTATAAAATGCTTCCTCCCGTTTTTTATTGATGACAAAATCTTTACGCGAGGCTAGTTTTCTGCCATAAAAACCATACACTTCAGTGTTTTTAGTGATTTTCACATCGACAATCATTTTTTCCTTTGTTAGCATCCAAATTTCTTTTTCAACTTGATCAAAGTGGTGCTCAAAATAAAGATCCTGAACATAATTTATATTTGCCCATGGAGAAATACTGGCGCTAATTTTTTTTACGGCATAAGTTGTATCGTGAATCCACATTTCACCTTGAAAAGTCATATCGCCAGTTCGTTTTGGAGTAAATCGAAGCAGGTAACACCATTGGTTGTCAATAAAGGTAGAATCTTCCAAATAAAATTTATAAAAGCTGCGGGCATTATCTGAAATGGGGCTTATAAATGCCCTATTGAACATGTTGATATTATTGTCATAAACATTGATTTCCAAATACATATCTCCCAAAAACTGGTTGAGTTGTAAATTCTCAATACCTGTAATATGGGTTGCATTGACAACCTCTCGTTTCTTTTTTGGATTATTGGTGAAATAAAAATCTGAAAGTGATTCACTCAAGATGACGGGTAAATAATTTTTACCATTATCTGTTGAATCCAAGTAATTCATAACAAGATCGAGTCGTTTAACAATATCTCTTTCTGTGAATTTTTCTCCTATGTTATTTAAATCAAGTTGAATCTTATTGTACAATTCATATTCATAGGAATACAATTTCTCTTTGTTGTTAATGTCTTTATGCGCAATAACTTTTTTATGAAGTCTTGTAGATGGGAATTCATCTGGAGGGCGCACTGTAACTTCGGCAAATTCAGCCACCATTGTTGGCAATACGATTGTGAATTCTTGTACTTTATCTTTTAGTACTTTTTTAGTAACGGTTAAATAACCGGTATACGAAAACTGAACTGAATCGGTAGCATAATACGTTTCAAGGAGAAACTTACCTAAAGAATCTGTTAGTGTTCCAATTTTTGAATCCAAGAAACGGACTTTTACAAAAGGCATTGGTTCGCCAGAAAAACCGTCTTTAACTGTTCCGAATATTTTTGTTTGTTGACTAAATCCAAGAATTGGAATCAAAAAAAGTATAAGAGTTAGAAAGTTTCTCATTCACAAATTTAAAACATCTAAATTAAGGAAGTTCAGCAAAAAAACTTAATTTTTTTCTTTTTCTCTATTTTTCTCTACGCGCACAGAAACAATAATTCCAACTTCGTATAGCAGTATGATTGGAATTGCAACGATGACTTGTGAAATCAAATCGGGTGGAGTAATTAGAGCTGCAAGAATTAAAATAACTACGATGGCATGTTTTCTATATTTCTTAAAGAAGGAAGAAGATAAAACACCCAACCGCGTAAAAATATAGGATATAACCGGAAGTAGAAATAAAAGTCCGGAATAAAAAACAGTTGAAAGAATTGTGCTTAAATAGGAGCTAATTGTAAAAATATTCTCAATATCCGTTGAAATTTGGTAGGATCCAAAGAATTGCACGCACAAAGGAGCTACAATGAAATAGCCGAAAAGAATCCCCAAAAAGAATAAAATGCTGACGTAAAAGACCAATCCGGAGACAACGGATTTTTCATTTTGTTTTAAACCAGGTTTTACAAATCCCCAAATTTGGTAAAAAATGAATGGAAATGAAAGTACAATTCCTCCCATAATACTCATCATCATTGCGTAGCTAAATTGTCCTGACATGGAAGTACTTTGAAAACTCACCGGAATTTCGTTGATACAAATGCCAAACCAGTCGCACATCAGGCGGAAGGTGATAAAATTTGGATCACGCATGGAGAGGAACAAATTATTCATTATCCATTCTTGGTAATAAAAAAGCACAACAGCAACTACCAGTATTGCAATGGATATTTTCACCAAACGCCACCTCAATTCCTCAAGGTGATCTAAAAACGACATGTTTTTCTCTTCTTTCATTCCGGAAACAAAGGTAATCATTCAACTTTAATCTTTTGCGCTTATAATGCAGGAGCGTTTTAATTTTTATTATTATTATTTTAATAATAAGATACATTTTTTTATGAAAAACGCTAGGAATTGCTTATATTCGTTCTGCTGAACCGCATAAATAAACGAATACTATAAATACCAATAAATGGCAAACAACGATCTTAAGATTGCATTACGCAAATATTTTGGATTCGACAGTTTTAAAGGCAAGCAAGAAAGTATCATTACAAATGTTTTGAATGGAAAAAATTCATTTGTAATTATGCCAACAGGTGGCGGTAAATCAATGTGTTACCAGCTTCCTGCACTATTGTCTGAGGGCACTGCAATTATCGTTTCCCCCCTGATTGCGTTGATGAAAAATCAAGTTGATGCCATCCGAAATGTTAGCGATAACGAGTCCGTTGCACACTTTTTAAATTCATCGCTTTCCAAGGGTGATATCGCTCGGGTTAAACAAGATATACAAGATGGACAAACCAAGTTGTTGTATGTTGCGCCGGAATCCCTAACAAAACAAGAGAATATAGATTTTTTAACTTCTGTAGACATTTCTTTTTTTGCAATTGATGAGGCGCATTGTATTTCAGAATGGGGCCATGATTTCAGACCAGAATACAGAAGATTGCGGGAGATTTTTGAGAAAATTTCTAATGTTCCAATTATTGCTTTAACCGCTACTGCTACTCCAAAAGTGCAATACGATATTCAGAAAAATTTGAATATGTTGGATGCTATGGTCTATAAATCTTCTTTTAACCGAGATAATTTATACTACGAGATTCGCCCAAAGCAGGATGTGCAAAAACAAATTATCCGGTACATTCGAACAATGGAGGGTAAAAGTGGCATTATTTACTGTTTAAGCCGTAAGAAAGTAGAAGAACTATCAGAACTGTTGCAAATTAATGGAATCAATGCTCTTCCTTACCACGCTGGTTTGGACGCTGCCACTCGTGGAAAACACCAAGACATGTTTTTAATGGAGGACGCTAGTGTAATCGTTGCAACTATTGCTTTTGGAATGGGAATAGATAAACCCGATGTGCGTTATGTTATTCACCACGACATTCCAAAGTCACTGGAAAGTTATTACCAGGAAACAGGTCGAGCGGGCAGAGATGGCGGAGAAGGAGAATGCGTAGCGTTTTACAGCTACAAAGACATTGAAAAACTTGAGAAATTCCTGCAGGGAAAACCAATCGCTGAGCAGGAAATAGGAAAGCAGTTACTTAGTGAAATAGTTTCTTATGCGGAAACTTCTGTGTGCCGACGCAAGTTCATTTTGCACTATTTTGGCGAAACATTTGACGAGAAAGGCTGCAACGAATTTTGTGATAATTGCAAGAATCCAAGAGAAAGAAGGGAAGGAAAGGAATACGTTACAATGTTATTGAAAGCTATCCAGATCATTCAGGAGACACAAAAATCTAAGCACTATTGCGCATTTTTATCTGGGAACATCACTTCGGATATTAAATCCTATCGACACGATACTTTAGAAGGATTTGGTTGTGGGAAAGATAAAGATGAGCATTTCTGGAATGCAGTAATTCGTCAAGTACTTGTTGCTGGATTATTGTACAAGGATATTGATACTTATGGAACGTTGAAGTTTACCGAAAACGGTAAGAAATACCTTGAAAATCCTCAATCGTTCAGCCTAATTCAAGAACATGATTTCTCCAATGCAGATGATGAAGAGGCTAGCATCGGAATTGGAAAAGGTGGCGCATTTGATGAGGTATTGTACACTTTGTTGCTGGATTTGCGAAAATCAATTTCCAAACAGCAAAATATTCCACCATTTGTAATATTTCAGGAGCCTTCCTTAAAAGATATGTGTTTCCAATATCCAATCACAATGGATGAATTAACAAATATCCAGGGAGTTGGAAATGGGAAAGCTGCTCGATATGGCGCTCCATTTATTGATTTGATTGCCAAATATGTTGAAGATAACGAGGTAGAACGCCCGCAGGATATGGTTGTTAAATCATTGGTTAATAAATCGGGATTAAAGGTTCAGCTAATTCAAAATATTGACCGAAAATTACCTTTGGAAGATATTGGCAGATCTCAAGGAAAATCCATGGAAGAGGTTATTGAGGAAATCGAAGCAATTGTTTCATCTGGCACACGGGTAAACATAAATTATTACATTGACGACATCTTGGATCAAGAAAATCAAGAGGAAATTTTTGAGTATTTTAATGATGCAGAAACAGATGATTTAAAGGAAGCGATTGCGGAATTTGATGGCAATTATACGGAAGAGGAATTGCGATTAATGCGCATCAAATTCATGAGCGATATGGCAAATTAATCGCATTGCGATTGCGATTTCTCTGTTTTTTATAAGATTTGTATTCTTTCGCTTGCAGCAATTACCTATTGAAAATATAGGTGTGTATGTACCCTGTAGAATCCGAAAATTCCAATTCCAGATCTGTTTTAGTTTCTGTCAATAAGCGGCACCGATAAGCTGCTGTAATTGAATTGGAACTATTACTATTTTCTATGTTCATGAATTTTCCTTTTTCAATCACTTCATATGTTCCATGTTCAGTTGTATTCCCAGTCGAGCTGGGAAAATCATAGTTAATCACAATAGTATAAGGACATGGAATAGATGCGTCTGCACAGTTTTCGAAATTAATGTATCCATTTACAACTGCATATTCCAATAGACCTTCTGTATCCATGCGTTTATAGGAAACAATTTGCCATTCTCCTGCTAAATTTTTTTCTGTTTGCTTCACTTTATCGCACGATGCAAAAATTACTAGCGAAATAATAAACAGAAACACTATTTTCCCCATATTTTCTGGTTTTAAAGCTCTATTTGAATTAGTGATTTTAAAAAGGAATAAAACTCATCATTTCCACGCCAATTTTTAATGCCTGTTCATCAATATTGAATTTGGGATGATGCACGCCATAGGTAATTCCTTTAGCTTCATTTCTAACTCCCAATCTAAAAAAACAAACTGGAACTTGGTGAGAATAGAAAGCGAAATCCTCTGATGTTAATCGAATTGGAAGGTCTTCAACATTTTTAGTTCCCAACAATTCGATTGCTTTATTTTTTGTTTTGGAAGTAACAATAGGATCGTTTTCCAAGTAAGGATATCCTTTACTAATTTCTAGTTCCGCTATACCACCTTGGCTTTCCACAATTAGTTTTATCTGCTTTTCTATTTCTTCCAACCCTTCTTTTCGCCACGTTTCATTCATTGTGCGAAATGTGCCTTTCAAGATTGCTTTAGATGGAATGATATTGGTTGCACCAATTGATTCAAAATGACCAAAGGATAAAACACATGGAATTTTTGGGTCACATTTCCTGCTCACAATCTGCTGTAATTGAACGAGTAAATTTGCGCCAATCATTATCGGATCAATACATTGATGAGGGGTTGCGCCATGGCCACCTTTTCCATGAATAGTTAAGTAAATTTCATCACAAGAAGCCATGTATATTCCTTCCTTGAAGCCAACCTTACCAACTTCCATGTCGGGAAATACGTGCAATGCAACCATTTCAGTAACAGTTGGATTTTCTAAAACACCATCTGCAATCATCCATGTTGCTCCACCAGGATTTTTCTCTTCACCTGGCTGAAAAATTAATTTTACAGGTTGTGGCAAATATTCTTTAAAAGTATTCAAAATTTCGGCTGTTCCAAGTAAAATAGCGGTATGCACATCGTGCCCGCAAGCATGCATAATCCCTGGTTTTTTTGAGGAATATGGAACAGTATTTTCCTCTAAAATTGGCAAAGCATCCAAATCTGCTCGAAGCGCTATACAGGAGGCATTTTCTGAATGTTTATCATTTTTAATCAAAGCAACGACACCCGTTTTTCCAATTCCCGTTTGATGTGGAATACCAAGATGCGTTAGAATGGAGGAAACATATTCCATTGTATTGAATTCCATATAGGACAACTCCGGATTTTCATGAATATGCTCTCTATACTCTTTAACTTTCTCAAAGATTTCCTGAGTTTTATTCCGGATCAATTGCTGAAGTTCAATTTTCATTTTGAAAAGAATTAAATCCTGAAATAATTAGTCGAACAGAAATAAATGCCATTAGAATACCAAAAGCTACTTTTAAAACAGATGGAGAAAGTTTTAAAGAGAATTTTGAACCTAGATATCCGCCGACAGCAAAAGAAATGGCAATGATTAGTCCAAATTGCCAATTTACATTATTTGTTTTCCAATAATTCATTAATCCTAGAATTACGACCGGCATTGCAAGTACAAATAAACTTGTACCCTGAGCTTGATGCTGCGTTAAACCTAATGCAAAAACAAGCGCTGGCACAATAATAACGCCACCGCCAATTCCTACAAATCCGCTCAGAATTCCAGCACTTAAACCAATTAATAATAAAATTAGAATTGTAGATGTCGACATACGCATGATTATAGGATTAAAGGTAGAAATATTTCTCAATTATTCGACCATAAGATTACAACCGCGTATATCCGAATTATCAAATCTACCCAAGAGATGAAAATATTCGCCTTGCATTTTTCCTAAATCCTGCGTAGCAATAAAACTGCAGCTGTATAAATTTGCTAGATCAATCACATTTAGTCCGCCGGTTTTTCCACTTTCCACATACGAGAATGGATCATTGGTATCGCGACAAAGAATTTTCATCCATGGTGGCAACGAAAAAAGTCCGTCTTTATCACTGTAGGCTTGAGAAAGCAGTTCCGTCATTCCATATTCTGAGCAAATTCTAGTTGCACTTAATCCACGTTTTAATTCTTGGTGCAATTCTGCTTTGCTGATTTCCTTTCTTCTACCTTTCATTCCACCTGTTTCGATTATTATTGCTTTAGAAAGGTCCATATTTTTTTTTGCAAGATCGAGTAAGGCATAGGTAACACCAAAAATCACCACTTTTTTTCCTTCAAGAATTGCTAGGTCGTATGCATTTTTAATTTTATGTGACTCGTTAAGCATAAAACCAGAGGAAGGATTTTTGGATTGCTCAATTAGGTTTTGCACCATATAGACGAGACTTGAACTGCCTTGTTCTATATAATTTGGCAACAATGCAAGAATTACTTGCTCAGTGGGATTACCAATTTTTGAAGTGTAAATTTTAGTGAACGCTCTTTGGTAAATTGCAAGAGACGGAATTAAATGTTTGCTGCGTTCAGAACTAGTTGTGCCGCTGCTTAGGAAAGTTGCTTCAAAATCAGTAATATTAATATGTTTCACCAAATGTGACTTAAAAAAAGAAATTGGAAGAAATGGTATCTCATGGATATTTTTGGGATGATTTCGATGAAGTTTTTCTACAAATTCCCTATATACAGTGCAGTTTTCAAGCTGAAATTCGTAAATTTTTAATGCTGTTTTCGTAAATTCTTCTTCCGAATCAATTGAAAATATTTCATCCTCTACATTCATAAATTTGGTTGGAGGAAATGTAAAATAATTAATAGAGCATTCCAGCCAAAACTGCTGTTGACATACAAGCTAATGTTCCACCAAGCAAAGCAAGCATACCATATTTTGCAAGGATAGATTTTTTTTCAGGAACGAGAATTCCAATACCACCGACTTGAATTCCAATGGAAGCAATGTTTGCAAATCCACATAAAACATAAGTACTCATAATGATTGTTTTTTGTGACAATTCATCTTGAATCATTCCTAAATGCGGATAAGCAATAAATTCATTTAAGATCGTTTTTTCACCCAATAATTGCCCGAAATACATGCAATCTTGCCATTCAACACCAAGTAACCAGGAAAACGGAGATAACAAATAACCGGAAATACTTTCAAAACTCAGTGAAGTATACATTCCACCAGATACAATAATGGCGTTTAAAGAAGTCCAATCGCCTATTTTTCCAAGGAAATAATTACAGAAAGCAATCAAACTGATAAAAACAATAAGCATTGCGCCAACATTTACAGCCAGCTTCAAGCCATCGGTAGTTCCATTCGATATGGCTTCCAAAGCATTTACGCCAATTTTATCTTTTGAAACCTCTAGATTCTCATTAATTTTTTCTGTTTCAGGAACGAGCATTTTTGCGAAAACGATAGCCGCTGGAGCTGACATTATAGATGCCGTAAGTAAATGTTTTGCATAAAACAATTCTTTTGCAGCATCCCCCTCACCTAATATTCCAATAACTGCAGCCAATACACCGCCTGCGATTGTAGCCATTCCTCCAACCATCAAACAAAGTATTTCTGATTTTGTCATTTGGGCAAGATATGGTTTTACCAAAAGTGGTGCTTCCGTTTGGCCGATAAAAATATTTGCAGTAGCCGCAACACTTTCGGCACCAGAAATACCTAAAGCTCGTTTCATTACCCACGCCATTCCTTTCACTACAAATTGAAGAATTCCGAAATAATACAGCAAGCTAGAAAGCGCCGAAAAGAAAATAACAGATGGTAGAATCCAAAACGCAAAGTTTTTCATCATATTTGGCATCATATCTCCTTGACCAAACAAAAATACTGCCCCATCATGGGCAAATTCAATTACACGGGCAAATGCTTTCGCTAGAAAGTCAAACAAACTAGAAATTAATGGAATTTTAAGAATTAAAATAGCAAGAATAATCTGCAAGGCAATTCCTTTGAGAACAAGTGGCCAACTGATAGCTTTTCTATTTTTACTAAAAATGTAGGCAACAAACAGTATCACTAACATCCCTAATATGCCTTTCAATATAGATATAAATGAAATAATAGGATTTAGATTGGAGCTTGCTTTATCGTGATAGGAAAATTTAGTGCCGTTTTTTAAAAAAGAAATTTTATTGTCTGATGAGAAAATAAGAGCTGCTTTTTCTGTAATTAAAACGGAGTCGTTGAGCTGCTTTGAAAAATTAATAGTTTTGTTTTTTATTTTCCAATTTCCGGACGGAATAGAAAGAAAAACAGTGTCTGAAGATTTAAATTTTCCATTTGGAAGCAGTTCCAATTGAAAGTTTTTCCTATTGTAGTTTTTATCTGCGAAGGTGTTCGTTGCAAATGCATAAATAGTAATAGTAGCAAATAATATACTAAGAAGTACGTTTGTTAATTTCATCTCTTATTTTTGAAGCGAGTTCATAATCTTCATTTTCAATCGCTTCTGACAGCTGATTTTCTAATTCTTTAACATTAAAACTTTTAATATCCCCTTCAAGCAAATTTTCTTCTTCTGCTTCAATGGCTTTTTCTTCTTCTTTTTCGCCTGACTCATCTAATAATGTCCCAGCAACGCCAAGGATGTGCTCATAGGTAAATATTGGACAATTGAACCGAACTGCTATTGCTATAGCATCTGAAGTTCGGGAATCAATTTCCGTAATTTGTCCTTCACGTTCGCAAATTAGTTTGGCGAAAAACACACCATTCTCCAAATTGTAAATAATTACTTCTTTTACGTTAATGGAAAAAGACTGCGCGAAATTTTTAAATAAATCATGTGTCAAAGGCCGGCTTGGAGTCATCTTTTCTAATTCAATTGCAATAGCCTGAGCTTCAAATCCCCCAATTATTATTGGGAGTTGACGTTTTCCTCCTGCTTCATCCAAAAATAATGCATAAGCACCAGTTTGGGTTTGACTGTAAGATAACCCTGAAATATCTAGTTTTATTTTATTCATTTTTACTTTGTAAACAGCCAAATCATTGAAGCCAATTAATTGACATTAATGTAAAAATAGCACTTCTAAAATTAATTAGTGACGTGTAGCATGGAATTTTTTTACAGCTTCTGTTAATCGCGGTAAAACTTCAAATGCATCTCCCACTATTCCATAGTCTGCCGCTTTAAAAAACGGCGCTTCAGCATCTGTATTTATTACAACAATAACTTTTGAACCATTTACGCCTGCCAAATGCTGGATCGCACCTGAAATTCCTATTGCAATATATAAGTTTGGACGAATTGCAACACCTGTTTGGCCAACATGTTCATGGTGAGGTCTCCATCCAATATCAGCCACAGGACGCGAGCACGCAGTAGCAGCACCCAACTCTTTTGCTAACGCTTCCACAAGGTGCCAATTTTCTGGCGCTTTCATTCCACGCCCCGCTGAAACAACTAATTCTGCCTCTGGAAGTGGAATCTCACCCTCTGGTTTTTTTGTGTCAATAACTTTTATACTAGGAGCGCCAATATTTCCATTATATTCTTCTACTGCGCAATCTGACCCTGTAATTTCGGGCTGAATGCTATTTGGAAGAACCGAAATAATTTTTTTTGACGAATGAACATGAACAGAACCAAATGCTTTTCCTGAAAAGACATTTACTTTAACATTACCGTCGGGTGAAGGTATATCAATTGCACCAGAGATCAATCCTGCACTTAATCGAACAGATAATCTGGGAGCAACCGCTTTTGCAATAATATCCTGCGAGAAAACAATCGTTGAGGCGTTCATATTTTCAGCTGCCGAAGTAATTAATCGAGTTAATTGTTGCGCATCATCATTTTGTAAAGATCGATCAACCAATACTTTTGTTGCACCATATTTTCCAAGAGAAGACAGGCTCGAGGAATCTGCTGATCCAGATGTAATTACCGTGACATTTTCACCAATCTTCTTTCCATAAGTGACTACTTCTAAAGCTGATTTGTGAATACCCCCATTGCTATTTATATATACTAATATTGACATGTTTTAAATTTTATATGTTAGAAATAAGTTGTGGTTTTTAAACTCAATTACTTTCTAATTATTAAATAACTTTTGCTTCATTATGCAGCAATTCAACCAGTTCATCCATATTCATTGGATCAATCATTTTACACGCTGTTTTAGAATTTGGAATCGAATAGTTAACAAATGAAGTTAATGGTTCGATAGCCACAGGTGCAATTATTTCAAGTGGTTTTGTTCGAGCAGCCATAATCCCGCGCATGTTTGGAATGCGTTGTTCAGCCATTCCTTTAGCGCATGAAACAACTGCAGGTATAGTTAATTCCTCAATTTGAAGTCCACCAACAATCTCTCTCTCCAGGGTCAAGGTTGTCCCACTTACATCCAATTTTGTCGCTAAGGATACAAAAGGTAAATCCAACGATTCCGCAAGCATTGCTGCTACTTGGGACCCATTATAGTTTATGGTTTCTTTCCCTGTTAGTATTAAGTCAAACGCGTTCGACTTAGCATAATTTGAAATTTGCATTGCTGTGTAATAAGCATCTGAAGGTTCTGCATCGATTCTAACAGCATCATCTGCACCAATTGCCAAAGCCTTTCTGATTATTGCTTCGTCTGCTGCAAGTCCAACTGTCACTATCGTTACATTTCCACCTAAAGTTTCCTTAATTTCAAGCGCTCTAACTAGAGCATACCACTCGTCATAAGGATTCACAATATATTGTACCCCATTCTCATCAAACTTCGTGTTATTGTCGGTAAATGCGATTTTCGAAGTCGTATCCGGTGATTTACTAATACATACAAGTATTTTCATTTCGTACTGATTTTTTAATCTGCGCAAATTTAAAACAAAATTTTTAGAAAGGATGTAAATACACTAGTTCAAAAAAATAAGATTTTCACTTCCTATTTTATGGTTGGTTAATCGTGTATTATTATGGATAATTAAGGGAAGCTTTGCGGTTGCGGTAAAAGTTCCTACTGAGTAATGGTAAAATCCCAAAGACTTTTGGTGTGTTTCGACATAATTTATTATTTTTGGCGTCCCATTGGGAAATAATTTCAGAAAGTATGAAAACGGTACAGTTTAGAGAGGCTTTAAGAGAAGCAATGTCAGAGGAAATGCGTCGCGATGAATCCGTATTTTTAATGGGTGAAGAAGTTGCAGAATATAATGGTGCATATAAAGTTTCGCAAGGTATGCTGGATGAATTCGGCGCAAAAAGGGTAATTGACACCCCTATTGCTGAGTTGGGATTTGCTGGAATTGCTGTTGGTGCATCTATGAACGGATTGCGACCAATCGTAGAATTTATGACATGGAATTTTGCAATCCTTGCCGCAGATCAGATTATTAATAGTGCAGCTAAGATGATGCAAATGTCTGGCGGTCAATACTCTTGTCCTATCGTTTTTAGAGGTGGTAATGGAACTGCAGGTCAACTTGGCGCAACCCATTCACAATCCTTTGAAGCATTTTATGCACACGTTCCAGGCTTGAAAGTTATTACACCATCTAATCCATACGATGCAAAAGGTTTATTGAAAGCGGCTATTCGCGACAATGATCCAGTTGTGTTTTTAGAATCAGAAAAAATGTATGGCGACAAAGGTGAAATTCCGGAAGGAGAATATATCATTCCAATTGGTGTTGCTGATGTTAAACGAAAGGGAACCGACGTTACTATCGTAACTTTTGGGAAAATAATAAAAGTTGCTTTCGAAGCGGCGGATGTTTTAGAAAAAGAAGGGATATCTGTCGAAGTAATCGACTTGAGAACTGTTCGCCCAATTGATTACGCTTGTGTAGTTGAATCTGTGAAGAAAACAAACAGATGCGTAGTAGTAGAAGAATCATGGCCGTTGGCTTCAATTTCTTCTGAAATAGCATACCATTTGCAACGATATGCATTTGATTATCTAGATGCTCCAGTTATGCGTGTCACTCAAACAGATACTCCTTTTGCATTTTCACCAACTTTGATCGAAGAAGCTTTGCCAAATGTTGAAAGAATAGTTAAGGCAGTTAAAAGCACTTTATATAGAAACTAACTTATTCACAAAATGAGTTTAAGACTCCAGCCATTTTTGGTTGGAGTTTTTTGTTTTTCGATATATCTAGCAACACATTTTTTAACAAATCAGTTGGAAATTAAAAACAGCGAATTCTCCTCCTTTCTGCTAATTTAGGAAGTAGACTTTTTGAGCTATGTAAACAGAATTCCTCCGTTTTTAATCTTTTTTGAACAAGGTTATAAGTTTCAATTTCGAGCCTCTTTAGAAATCATTTTATAGTATAATTAAAGATGTAAACAGTTAATTGTGAAAAAACTTGCTTTTTTTTTGTTCTCATGTTGGATTTTAAAATTAAATGGATATCTTTGCACCCCTCAAAGTGCGTTTGGGGCAATTATTTATTTTATAAAATTAAGAGTATTTTATGCCAACTATTCAACAATTAGTTCGCAAAGGAAGAACAGCGGTAGTAAAGAAAAGCAAGTCTGCCGCACTTGATTCATGTCCACAGCGTAAAGGGGTATGTGTAAGAGTTTACACCACTACTCCAAAAAAACCGAACTCAGCTATGCGTAAAGTAGCAAGGGTGCGTTTAACCAATGGTAAAGAGGTAAATGCATATATCGGTGGTGAAGGTCACAACCTACAAGAACACTCCTTAGTGCTTGTGCGTGGAGGAAGAGTAAAAGATTTACCTGGGGTTCGTTACCACATCGTTCGTGGAGCGGAAGATACAGCTGGGGTAGAAGGAAGAACTCAACGTCGTTCTAAGTATGGAACAAAAAGACCTAAACAAAAATAATTAAAGCTTTTAAGACATGAGAAGAAGAAAAGCCAAAAAAATTGCGATACTACCAGATCCAAAGTTCAATGATGTTGTTGTAACAAAATTTGTGAACAACCTAATGTACGATGGTAAAAAGAATTTAGCATTTAAGATATTCTACGAGGCAATTGAAATCGTAGATAAAAAAATCGAAGACCAAGAAGGTTTAGATGTGTGGAGAAAAGCATTAGAAAATGTAACTCCAGTTGTTGAGGTGCGTAGCCGTCGTGTAGGTGGTGCAACATTTCAAATACCAACACCAGTTCGTGAAGATAGAAAAGCTTCCCTTGCTATGAAATGGTTAATCGGATACTCTAGAAAGAGAAACGAGAAAACAATGGCTGGTAAATTAGCTTCAGAAATCATAGCTGCTTCAAAAGAAGAAGGCGCAGCATACAAGAAGAAAGAAGATACATTAAGAATGGCTGAGGCGAACAAAGCATTCTCACATTTTAGATTTTAAGTAACATGGCAAGAGATCTTAAATATACACGTAACATTGGAATTGCCGCGCACATTGACGCTGGTAAAACAACAACTACGGAACGTATTCTTTATTATGGAGGGGTGAGCCACAAAATTGGTGAAGTACACGATGGTGCTGCAACAATGGA
>CANJSS010000034.1 GCA_947476955.1 Flavobacteriales bacterium | reverse complement strand
GCAAAACAAGCATCTGTTAAACCATATTCGACCTCAAAGGAAATCTCTGAATCGTCATTAAAAGCCAAACGCATATCTTTTAACTTAAAAGTGGGGTAATATTTTCTTTGGGTAAAACATTCCGCATCACTTATTTTCATTGCATTAAAATCTTCTGACAATCGATCGTTTACCAATTTTTCTAATTGACTAATTTTATCCGCTTTGAATAATTCCACGTGGTTTTGTTTGACAAGTGTGTCGCCAGTTTTAAGAAAAACTTCTGTGGTCCAAGTATAGCGACCTTTATAATCTGGCGTTCCAGTTTCAATGATTTTATAGTTTCTCCAAAAACATGTATTCACGAGTATTGGGTCAACTTTTCCTTTTGAAGTAATAACTTCCTCTTTACAGGAAACAATAGGAAAAGAAAGGCCGGAAATGGAATCTTTTAAAGCATTTAACGTAATTTCCAATTCAATAAATGTGCTTTTTAAATTCTCTTGGTGACTAAATAAATCTGCCTTTAAATTAACTAATTCTTTTTTCATTAGATTAATTCTATCTAAAGCAATTGCTTGGGCTACTTGAAGACTATCATTTGCTTTAATCAAACTATCCTTTTCGCGTTGTAATTTTGTGAGTTGAATAGACTTGTTATTTGGAAAATAAGTGTTGTATTTATCACGCAAGAAATTTTGACTATTCGCATTACTTACTATTACACTGAAAAGCACAAGTAGAATTATTTTCATAATTAATCTAAATTATTATTAACTGAATCAAATATATCTGAAATAACTGCCAAAAAAATAGTCTTTAAAATTAAAATCCAACAGAAGAATGGTGATAAAAAATATACATTGAAAAATTAGAATTAACTAAACTGAAAATTAATAGTCTAAAGTACGAATAGAGTTCACGAGTTCGTTCTAATTCTTAAATATAATCTGTAAAAATTCTTTATTTCTGTAAATTTACATTCTTAAAACAAATTTTATGCGCTTAATTTTATCCATTATTCTATTTATAGTCGGTTTTTCATCCTACGCACAAAATAGAGATATTAATCTACTCAAAAAAATTAATGGCACGTATACTGAAAATGGCGGGAAATTCTTTCGATTTGTAACGAATACAGACACGCCCGTGGCCCTGGGTTTGCCTACTGGATTAATTGCTATTGGGCTTGTCAAAAAAAATAATCAGTTGGTGTTTAACGGCTTGGAATCTCTTTCCTCGCAAGCAATAAGTGGTGTAATTACTTTGAGTCTAAAATTAGGGATCCAACGCGAAAGACCATTTGTAACCTATCCGAATGATATTCAGAAACAAACTACCGCGGGTTCCTATTCCTTTCCATCTGGACATACCTCCATGGCATTTGCAACGGCAACTTCCATAAGTTTGGAATATCCAAAATGGTACGTTATTGCTCCTGCTTATTTGTGGGCAACCGGCGTTGGATTTTCTCGAATGTATTTAGGAGTTCACTATCCAAGTGATGTTTTGACCGGCGCACTAATTGGAGCAGGATCAAGTTTTTTTGCCCATTATGCGCTGAAGAAAATAAAAGAAAAATGGTTGAAAAAAGAAAAACTATAGCTGTCTTCAAAAATACTTTCCAAATACAATAACCCCAATAACCCCAGCGAAAATTGCAGAAATAAAGACTGCACCAGCCGCAATATCCTTAATCAATTTAATTCTTGAATCCTCTTCTGTTGAATACAAATCACACACCTTTTCAATTGCTGAATTTAGTGCTTCCAAAGAAAGTACAAGCGCGGAAATGCAGAGAATTGTCAGCCACTCCGAAACTGTAATAGAGAAATAAAAACCCGCAATAACAGCAATAATCATTGCTAAAAATTGAATGGCAAAATTTCTTTCTGATCGAAGCAATTTAAAAATTCCACTAAAAGCAAACCCGAAACTGCGTATAAAATTTTTCATTTTCTTTACTCTTTGTAAAAGTAGGAATTTCTTTGCTAAAATGAATTTTACCAGTATCTTTGTTGCTCGTTCATTCAAATAAACTTATGAAGAAAGGTGGAGGGATTAGGCCCTTTGAAACCTTGGCAACCCTCGTTTACGAGAAGGTGCCAAATCCAATCCTGAAAAAGATTCAGGAAAAGATAAGTTAGTGTGCAGAATCGCACATTCCTTTTTCCATAGTTTATTATTTTAAAAAACTATGCAGCCAATACAAGAAATTCTTAAAAACCGCATTCTCATTCTCGATGGAGCAATGGGAACGATGATTCAGCGCCATAAACTAGAAGAGGATGATTTCCGCAAAGGTTGGTTTGAAAACCATCCGAAATCCTTGAAAGGAAACAACGATCTTCTTTCATTGACGCGACCAGAAATTATTCAGGACATTCATCGGAAATATTTTGAAGCAGGCGCAGATATAGCTGAAACGAATACTTTTTCAGGAACGTGGATTGCCCAAGCGGATTATGGTTTAGAGAAATTTGTCTACGATATAAATTACCAATCGGCAAAAATAGCCAAGGAAGTAGCCGATGAATTTACGCGGTTAAACCCAAATAAACCGAGATTCGTAGCCGGTTCTATAGGACCAACGAACCGAACAGCTTCCATTTCACCAGATGTCAACGACCCAGGATTTAGAGGTATTTCATTTGATGAATTAGTAGGCGCATATAAAGATCAAGTTAATGCACTGATGGATGGTGGTGTGGATATTTTACTTGTAGAAACGGTTTTCGATACGCTCAACGCAAAAGCGGCACTTTTTGCAATAGATGTGGTTTTTGAAGATCGAAATGTAAAATTACCAATTATGGTTTCTGGAACAATCACAGATCAAAGTGGTCGAACATTAACAGGTCAAACAACGGAAGCTTTTTTAATTTCAGTTGCTCACATGCCTTTATTGACAATTGGCTTGAATTGTGCTTTGGGAGCGTCTATGATGCGCCCCTATTTACAAGTACTCGATCAAAAATCTTCTTTTGGAGTGAGCGCTCATCCAAATGCGGGTTTGCCAAACGAATTTGGAAAATACGACGAAACACCAGAATTAATGGCGGAACAAATAAAGGATTTTCTCGAAGAAGGATTGGTGAATATTATTGGTGGATGTTGCGGAACAACTCCAGAACATATTCAAGCAATTGCAGAGATGGCGAAGAATTATGCGCCAAGAAAATTTAATCTGGGTTAAATATAAACGCGTATTATAGAAAAAAATCCGAACTAAAAAATCACTACAAAATATGTCAATTAATACAAAAGCAACATTAAAATTATCTGGTCTTGAGCCGCTAATCGTTACGCCACAGAGCAATTTTGTAAATATTGGAGAGCGAACAAATGTCACTGGTTCTAGGGCTTTTTTACGAATGATTAAAGAAGGTGATTTTGACGCTGCACTCGCCGTGGCAAGAGATCAAGTTGAAGGAGGAGCACAAATTATAGATATAAATATGGACGAAGGAATGATCGATGGCAAAGAAGCCATGGTTAAATTCCTTAATTTAATTGCCTCAGAACCAGATATTGCTCGCGTTCCAATTATGATTGATAGTTCAAAATGGGAAATAATTGAAGCCGGATTAAAATGTGTGCAAGGTAAAGGAGTTGTAAATTCTATTTCCTTAAAAGAAGGAGAAGAAAATTTTATTCATCAGGCAAAAAAAATCAAACGCTATGGTGCAGCTGTCATAATCATGGCATTTGATGAAAATGGTCAAGCAGATAGCTTTGAAAGAAGAATTCAAATCTGCAAAAGATCCTATGACATATTAGTAAATACCGTTGGATTCCCACAAGAAGATATCATTTTTGATCCAAATATTTTTCCGGTTGCAACGGGAATGGAGGAACACAATAACAATGCACTTGATTTCTTTCAAGCGACAAAATGGATCCGTGATAATCTTCCTGGAGCCCATGTCAGTGGAGGTGTTTCCAATGTTTCCTTTTCTTTCCGTGGAAATGATAAAGTGCGCGAAGCCATGCATGCAGCATTCCTATACCATGCAATCAAACATGGAATGGATATGGGAATAGTAAACCCAACAATGTTGGAAGTGTATTCCGATATCGACAAAGAACTTTTGGAGCATGTCGAGGATGTTTTGTTGAACCGCCGTGAAGATGCAACCGAACGCTTATTAGAACTTGCAGAGACCGTAAAAGGCGATGGGAAAAAACGCGAAGTAGACCTTTCATGGAGAAATGTTCCTGTCAATGAAAGACTTGCGCATTCTTTAGTGAAAGGAATTGTTGAATTTATAGATGAAGATACAGAAGAATGCAGACGCCAATTTGATAAGCCAATTGAGGTAATTGAAGGGCCATTGATGGCAGGAATGAATATCGTTGGGGATCTTTTTGGAAGTGGTAAAATGTTCTTACCGCAAGTGGTGAAATCTGCTCGTGTAATGAAAAAAGCAGTTGCGTATTTATTGCCGTTTATTGAAGCGGAAAAAAATGGCGTGCGCTCTTCTTCTGGAAAGGTCTTAATGGCAACCGTTAAAGGCGATGTCCATGATATAGGAAAGAATATTGTTGGTGTTGTTTTGGGCTGCAATAACTACGAAGTAATCGATATGGGTGTTATGGTACCATTTGAAAATATCATTCAAACTGCACTAAAAGAAAAGGTTGATGTTATAGGTTTGAGTGGATTAATTACACCTTCTTTGGATGAAATGGTCACCATGGCAAAAGAAATGGAACGTGCAAATTTGTCCATTCCACTCATGATTGGAGGCGCTACAACGTCAAAGGTACATACGGCAGTTAAAATTGAGCAAAATTATACGAAAGGTCAAACGATACATGTATCCGATGCTTCCCGTGCTGTAACCGTTGTGGAAAGTTTACTTGGTCATAAAAAGGATCAATTTATTCTAGATTTAAAATCAGAATACGCTCGGGTGCGAGAACACCACGAAAAACACCGTGGTGCAAAGCAATTGTTATCCCTTGAATCCGCTAGAAAAAATAAAGCAAAAATTGAATGGAAACAGAAAGATTGCTTCGCCCCAGTAAAAATGGGAATCACGCGTTTTGAAAGTTTTCCGCTAGATACCTTAGTGGATTATATTGATTGGACGCCCTTCTTTCAAACATGGGAATTGCACGGCCGCTTTCCAGCTATTTTAGAAGATGAAGTTGTTGGAGAAGAAGCTTCTACCCTATTTCTGGATGCAAAAAAGATGCTCGCTAAAATGATTGAAGAAAAATGGGTGGAAGCTCGGGCCATAATTGGATTATTTCCTGCTAATTCCGTTGGAGACGATATTGAAATCTATACCGATGAAACGCGCAGTACAATTTTGAATATTCAACATACTTTACGACAGCAAACTAAGAAAACCGCTGGGCAACCAAACAATTCACTGAGTGATTTTATTGCCCCAAAAGAATCCGGTATCAAGGACTATATCGGCGGTTTTGTTGTGACAACAGGACTAGGAATGGACGATTACATTACCCGTTTTGAAAACGACCACGATGATTATAATTCCATCTTATTGAAAGCACTTGCGGATAGACTGGCAGAAGCATTTGCGGAAAAATTGCATGAAATAGTAAGGAAAGAATTTTGGGGATACGCTGCGGATGAGGATTTGGATAACCTGCAATTAATCAAAGAAACCTATCGCGGAATCCGGCCTGCGCCAGGGTATCCTGCTTGTCCCGATCACACTGAAAAAGTTGGTTTGTTCAACATGTTAAATGCGTCGGAAATGACAGGTGTATCTTTAACGGAAAGTCTAGCAATGCTGCCTGCATCCTCTGTTTCTGGTTGGTATTTTGCGCATCCACAAGCCAAATATTTTGGCTTAGGAAAAATCTCAGAAGAACAGGTTGCAGATATTGCTTTTAGAAAAGGGATTTCCTATGAAAAAATGGAAAGATGGCTGTCTAGCGTTATGCATTAATTCTATCCTAAATGATGATTTTTAGCTCCAAGGCGTGTTCAAATATTCCGATAAGTGCATTTTTGTATCTGGTTCCAAGATAATATGTACTTTCGTTTTTTAGCCGTATTTTGAAAATTAAAATATATACAGACGGATCAGCAAAAGGTAATCCAGGACCTGGAGGGTATGGAATTGTGCTTAAATTTGGTGATAAAGTGAAAGAAATTTCGCAAGGTTATCGATTGACAACAAATAACCGTATGGAGCTGCTAGCATTGATTGTTGCCTTGGAAAATTTAAAAACGGATAAATTTCCAGTTGAAATTTTTTCAGATTCCAAATATGTAATTGATTCTATAACAAAAAGATGGGTTTTTGACTGGAATACAAAAGGATTTAAAGGGAAAAAAAATGCAGATCTATGGATTCGGTATTTACAAATACACCCTAAATTCAACCTATCCTTTCATTGGGTAAAAGGACATGCAGGACATCCGGAAAACGAGCGCTGCGATGTGTTAGCCGTTGCCGCTGCAGAAAATAGCAAGCACCACATGATTGATTTGGAATACGAGAAAAGTAATTAATGAATTTGTTAGGCGGTGGTTGATTGGTTGGCTGACATGCAAACAAAAGAAGCCTTAATAAATGTGTAAATCAATGGATGCGGTATTTCTCTGGTAGAAGAAACCTGCGGACAATAGCCTGTTGCTAGAAAAAAGGGATGTTTCTTTAAACTCACAACTTCAGGCTCCTCAAATTGATTATATGCCTCAATATCAATCAATTCATTCGTTAGGGATCCGATTAATTGCGGATATAAACTGTATCTAGAAGAAGTTAATTCCAACGTATTATGATTTTCATATAGCTGAATGAATTCCTTAGAATGTGGCACAATTTGTACCCGTTCAAACTGATTGCCATCCACTAGATTGTCTGATATTAATTTCTCGCCATTACCATTTAATTGATTGGAATTAATTAAAACTTCAATAAAGCTTTTCATACTTTCCCCTGTGAGCAAAACCGGAATCTGTAACATGGAAATTGATCGAATAATTCCATTAAGAAAAAATACATTTTTGAAAGGACCAGGAGCAATCCAAACTCCATCAAATTGTTCAAAATTCTGCGCTTTAAACTGCGCTGCTTCTGTAATTTTAATCCAATAATAGTTGATGTCAATTTCTAAAAAACGGCTCGAATGGTCAATAGCTAAATTAGTCGCTTGGTGCGAATTATATGAAAAATTATAATCCCCAATTATTGCTATTTTTAGCGTTTGGCTCATTTAATTTCTGAATATAAAAAAAGCCTGATTCAGTTGGTACCTCAAAACTATCTTTGGAACCAACCTTTGAAAATCGCATTTTGAATAGGCAATGAATCCCAAGCTAGTGTGATAGGGTCTTGTCTGTATACGTAACAAGAGAAATTACATTGGAATTTAGAGTAATCTCCTGTAGCGTCTGATTCTTGCTTGATATTCGAGAAAAGCACTACTTGTGGATTTGTAGATCCTTGTTGAGAAACCCAAACATTTCCTAAACCATCCCGGTAAGTCACTTCAAAACCACTTGTTGCAGCCGTTGTATAGACCGGTGACAATGCATTCGTGTGAAAATCATTGAAAGCAGCAATTGTCGGCTCATTCAAAGTAGAGGCGTCCCAATTTAAACTTCCAAGACTTACTTTGATGGAAGCATTAGTGGATGCTGAAAGAATTTCAGAATAATAAATAGCGCTTGATAAACTTGGTGGTGGCAATAATATTTTCGCTTTTGAAGTTTTAAGGTAATATCCTGCCACATTTTGTGTTAATTGAACAGCAGTATTATTAATATTTCCAGAAAATTCGCAGAAAAGATCCACTTCAGGAACTGGGGCAGGAATAACTTCGTGCTCAATACAAGAACTGAATCCAAGGAAAATAGTCAAAGCAGCAGCAATACTTAATTTAATGTTTTTCATAGTTAACATATATTTTGTAATATTCTATAACAATCAGACCATACGCAAAGTTACAACGAATATACTAAAAAATATAATGATAGCTTACTTTGATTAATTATTTTAATATTTCTAAGCGCGAATCTGCAATACATCCTGATCGCGGGAAAACGTATCTACTTCCATCGAATTATTCGCTAAAACTTGGCCGTCAAAATAAAAAAACGATTTTCCATTTGCCGCTCTATTGCTTACAAATAATGCCGAAACCTCCTGTTCAGGATTCAATCCCTGAAGTTGATTGATGATTAAATTGAGTTGCGTTGTATCAATAGAAATTTGCGTATCGTACTGAAGCAAATTACGGCTAATTCTCCCAGTTAGAGTAATTTCATTGGTTTCTGTCAAAAGAATAATATCTTTTATTTCGATTTTTTGCGGGAACATTTGCATAACTTTCTGTTTTTAAGATACAAATATCTAGCAGTAGATCGTAATCTAATTACGTTCTTATTTTTTTATTCAAATTATAAAGTACTAATTGATTTTTTGTACCTTCATAGCCTAATAAGTAAGACATGAAATACGATAGAATTGATAAACAACTATATATTCAGAATCGGGCGAAATTTGTCCAGCACATGGAATCTAATTCACTAGCAGTATTTAATTCAAATGATATTTACCCAGTAAGTGCAGATAGTACAATCCCATTTCAACAGCACCGGGATATACTTTATTTATCTGGTGTTGACCAGGAAGAAAGCATTTTAATACTTTTTCCAGATAGTAAAAACGAGGCACACAGAGAGGTGCTTTTTTTGAAAGAAACTTCTGAACTTATTGCTGTTTGGGAAGGTGAAAAATTGACAAAAGAAAATGCCTTCGAAGTTTCAGGAATAAAAACTGTTTATTGGCTGAACCAGTTTCCTGTTATGTTTAAACAAATGATGGCAGAAGCAGCTTCCGTTTATATTAACACAAACGAACATTTACGGGCAAGCACAGAGGTTCAAACACGGGAAGATCGTTTCATTGTTAAGCTTAAATCCGATTATCCGGCCCACACAATGCGAAAAAGTGCACCAATCCTGCATAGAATTCGATCGGTCAAAGAATCGTTGGAATTGGAGCTTATGCAAAAAGCATGTAAAATTACAGAAAGTGGCATCCGAAGGCTACTGAGTTTCATTAAACCTGGTGTTTGGGAATATGAAATAGAAGCTGAATTAGCCCACGAATTCTTGCGCAACCGCTCCAACGGATTTGCCTATACACCAATAATTGCATCTGGAAAAAATGCGTGTGTCTTGCATTATATTGAAAATAATCAAATGTGCTTGGATGGCGATGTAATCTTATTGGATGTCGGGGCCGAATACGCGAATTATTCCTCGGATCTTACGCGGTGTATCCCAGTAAATGGCCGTTTTACCGAGCGCCAAAGGAATGTTTACAATGCGGTGCTGCATGTAAAAAAGGAAGCGGAAAAATTACTTGTTCCAGGAACAATGATGGTGGAATACCACAAAGAAGTTGGTCAAATAATGGAAAATCAGCTGCTTGGATTAGGATTGATTGATAAAACAGATATTAAAAACCAAAAAGCAGATTGGCCTGCGTACAAAAAATATTTTATGCACGGAACCTCCCATTTCATTGGTTTGGATACACATGACGTGGGATTATGGAACGAGCCGATTCAAGCTGGAATGGTTTTTACGTGTGAACCTGGGATTTATATTCCGGAAGAAGGACTGGGTATACGATTGGAGGATGATTTGGTAGTTCAGGAAACGGGGAAACCCTTTAATTTAATGAAAGATATTCCACTGGAAGCATTGGAAATAGAGGACTTGATGCATTCCTAATGCACGGTAATGGCAATTTGTCCTACTCAGTTGTTGGAAATGGTAATCCAGTAGTTTTTTTACATGGATTTATGGAATCCATAGCTATGTGGGACTATTTGAAACTCGAAGATGCTCCATTTCAAAGTGTATTGATAGACCTTTCAGGGCATGGTAATTCCCCATTGACGGATACCAGAGAACATCCATCCTTGGAATTTATGGCGAAAGAAGTGAGCAATTTATTAGATATATTGAATATTCAATCTTATGCTATTGCTGGACATTCCATGGGAGGATACATTGCGCTTTTATTGAAAGAGAAAGATTCCCGCTGCAAAAAAGTTATATTGTTGAATTCTAATTTTTGGGAAGATGGACCAGAAAAGAAAAATGACCGAATTCGAATGGCAGAACTTGTGCTTCAATCCAAAAATGTGGTAATTCAAGAAGCAGTCCCAAGTCTCTTTTACCGCTTTAACCGAAAGGATAGTGTCGTAAGAAAACTGGTGGAAGAAGCTAAAAAAATGGATGCAGCAGCAATTGCCTATGCATCTTTAGCAATGCGTTCCAGATCAGATAAAAAATACTTGTTAATCCAAAATCCAATGGATTTTCTTATAATTCAAGGTGAAAATGATCCGTTAATTCAAGTGGAAACCATGCAGAACGAACTTAAAGAACTGCACGTTCAATGCATAAGAGTAAAAGATTCCGGACACATGGCGTATTGCGAACAACCAGAAACTGTTCGGAAAATTATAACATCTTTTTTAACTAGTTAATAGTTTCAGTTGCCATTATCATTAAAAATCCAATTGAATAGAATGTTAGCGTGTATTTTTGTAGTCATAAGTGAAATTTTAGCGATTAATTCGTTTCACTAATTTAATTGTGTTTGCATCTATTCGAAAAATAAATACCTAAAAAGTGGTTTGCATTTATCCATCTGTAAGAATTACGCAGTAAAGTGACAACATACCGCTTTTAATTATATTATTAAGGTTAGACTTATAAAGATAAAATTGTACATTCGAAATAGAGAAAATAAACAACGAATTTGTATTATCCTTATAAACTATGAAACTATGAAATTAAGAGCAATTGTTGTAGACGATGAGGAATATGCGAGGAAAAATCTAATCATGTTATTAGAAGAATACTGCCCTACAATTGAAGTTATTGGTGAAGCCTCCAGAAAAAGTCAGGCAAAAGCAATAATTGAAGCTTCAAAACCTGACATTGTGTTTTTGGATATTCGAATGCCTTCAGGAGCGGAGGGATTTGAGTTATTGGATGAATTGGAGGAGAAAGATTTTCTTGTAGTATTCGTTACCGCTTTTAAAGACTATGCAATCAAAGCGTTCAATGCGAGTGCAGTATATTATTTATTGAAGCCTATCGATATTGACGAGCTGCAAATGGCGGTTGAAAAACTGCATGAAACAAAAAAAGTTTTCACTGAAGAACCTCAGAATTTCAATACTTACTTTAATTCTTTGCGGAATCTTTCTGACACTTTACTAAGAAATAAACCAAACAATCGAATAGCAATCAGTCACACTAGAGGGCTAAAAATAGTGGAAGACGATTCGATTATTCATCTTGAAGCGAGTGGAAATTGCACCATGTTATACTTTAAAGATGGCACCCGCTATTTGGATACTAGAACATTAAAAACCTATGAATATCTTTTGGATCCAACTAAATTTTTTCGAGTACATAAATCACACATTATCAATACAGATCTTTTAACGGATTACCTCAATGAGGATGGTCATTTTGCTGTTTTAAAAACAGGACAGCGCATACCAGTAGCAAGAAACAGAGTCACAGAATTTGTTAAAATGTTGAAGATTCAAGGATAATGAGAATTATACTCCTCTTTTTGTTTAGTGCTTGCTTGTGCAATTCTATTTATTCGCAGCGTTATTCTTTACTCAATTACTCAACCGCAAATGGATTACCCCAATCCCAAGTAACCTGCCTAACGCAGGATGCTGATGGTTATTTATGGATTGGAACCTTAGGTGGATTAGCGCGCTTCAACGGAAAGGATTTTCAGACCTATTCAACAGAAAATGGGCTTCTAAATAATCGAATAAAGACCATTGGTTTTATGGATGGCGTTTTATGGATTGGTCACGAAGGAGGAATTTCATCCTTAAAGCATCGGAAAATTAAAAAATGGCGATTACCAAAAGAATTCAAAACCACCAATGTATCGGATATTATCCAATTTAAGAATCACATACTTATCGCTTCAAATGGCGGAGGATTGTTTGAATTGAAAAACAACAAGCTCCTGAATATCCCTTTATCCAACACGGAAGATTTGCGCATTCGTGATTTAGCTGTATACAAAAATAAATTGTGGATTGGAACACGTGGCGGAATTTTAACGACCTCCGATTTAAAAAAGTTTACACGCATAAAAAACACGGAAAACTATTCTGTCTCTAGCATACAACTTAAAGGAAACGCGCTGTACATTTCCACATTTGCAAATGGATTACTTAAAATGCAGATGGATAATCAGAAAATAAAAAGTATACACAGTATTGATTCCCTGCAAACTTTAAAAACCAGTTTAATGGATTCCAAAGGGAATTTGTGGATTAGTTCAAGCGACGGGGTTTACCGCATAAATAAGGATATCATTACGCTTAAACTTAACCGCACAAATGGACTTCCAATGGAAAATATGCGATCTATTTTTGAAGACCGAGAAGGAAATATTTGGATGGGAAGCGAAGGGAAAGGATTGTTGCGGTTTCCGGGTGAAAAATTCCTTTATTATAATGAAGAAACTGGATTGAATTCTGATTTGATACTTTCGGCCAACCAAGATAGCAAAGGCGATTATTGGCTTGGAAGCTACGACAAAGGATTAATGAAAATGTCAAAAAACAAAAAATTAACTCCTATTTTAATTAAAAACAACAATACAATTTGGGCGTCCCTGCTTGAGGTAGATGGATATAACTGGTTTGGAACCGGTTTTGGCTTAGTAGCTTTGGAAAATACACAAGTGGCACGGGTGTTTTATGCAGAGGATAATTTACCAGGCGATTATATTACTGCATTGCACAAGATCTCTAATTCATCCTTTTATGTCGGCGGAAGTGATGGCGTTTCTCTGTATCGAAATGGAAAATTTACCCTAATGAAGAACCAGGATATCGGAACGGTTCGTGATTTTTGTTCGATTGGAAAAACCATTTTTTGTGCAACCGATAAAGGATTATATAAGATAAATGGCTCAAAAATTGAAAATACCAATCTTATAAACAAAACGATTTATTCTCTTGCAACGGATTATGATAATTGCCTCTGGATTGGAACGGAAGAAGGGTTGTTTAGATGGCACAATACTATTCTGGAACAAGTGCCGTTCTCCTCCTTTCCATCCTCCAACTTTATCAATTTTATTAATTATCACGCTGGAAAACTATTTGTAGGAACGAACAATGGGCTTTTTATTTTATCCAATTTAAAGGAACAAAAACCACTTGTAACAAATTATGGGTTGGCGGATGGCCTTGTAAACCTAGAAACCAACATAAATTCAAGTTTCATCGATAATAAAGGGAAATTATGGTTTGGGACGGCATCGGGACTTGTTAGTTATGCGACATCTACTGCCGCAAATAAATATTCTTCCCCTCTATTAATTTTAAAAAATATTTTAATCAATTACCAGAAGATTGACTTTTTGAAATATGCCGACGGAATAGATGCACACGGCTTGCCTAAAAACCTTCACTTACCCTATTCAAAAAACAACTTAACTTTTGAAACAGAAGGAATTTCACTGGCAAATTATCCAGGATTACAGTTTCAATTTTGGTTGGAAGGACAAGACATAACTTGGTCGCCAATGCACGCCAACACGACTATTACCTTTAATGGATTATCTGCTGGAAATTATATTTTACACGGAAGAAGTATCGACTCAAGAGGTGCTGTATCCGAACAGTTTTCATTTCCTTTTACCGTAAAACAGCCATTTTATAGCACTTGGTGGTTTATTTTGAGTATGGTCGTGTTGTTCGCTTTTAGTTTGTATCAAATTCTACTTTTTCGCTTGAAACGGGAACGGGAAAAAAATGAAAAGGAAAATATGAATTACCGCGCTCGCCTGCTATCTCTTGAGCAAAAATCACTGAATGCTAGTATGAATAGACATTTTATTTTTAACTCTTTGAATTCCATTCAGTTTTTCATCAATACACAGGACCGACTTTCTGCTAATAAATTCCTTACAAATTTTGCAAAATTGATACGTAAAAACCTAGATTCTTCTGAGGATGGAAACGAAGTTGCACTCAGTCAAGAATTAGAACGCCTCGACTTATACCTTTCGCTCGAGTCGATGCGCTTCAAAGATCGTTTTACCTATTCCATCTCCACTGCTGCAGATATTGATGCTGAACTACTAATAATTCCAGCCATGATGTTGCAACCATTTATCGAAAATAGTATCATTCACGGAATTTTACCAGATGAATCCAAAAAAGGAACTATTGAAATTCGAATTTCTTTACAAGGAGATATTTTAAACATTGAAATAGAAGATAATGGCATAGGCATAGATGTTAGTATCTCCAATAAAATTGACTATGAAGGGGACCATCGTTCGCAAGGAATGGAAATAACAACCAAAAGAATTGAGCTGTTGCAGAAAATATCGAAACGCCATTTTGAACTTGTTGGACCCACGCAGCTCTTTCATTTGGATAAGTCCGCACGAGGCACACGCGTTATACTTAAATTTTCAGTCGATAATTTGGATAATTAGATTTTATTTTTTATATTTGTGTTGTAAAGTTTTGGAAATGAAAAGAGTAATTTACATAGGTCTTGTTTCAATTGGTTTTTTTGCTGTTTCATGTAGCAAACAAATTGTTAAACCAGCATCTGAAAATTTGAATCAAATTCCAACCTGGAAAACAACGTCAACAAATTTTTCAGAAGCAAATTCCTCAACGAATGGTGAAGGTGAAATTACCGACCCAAACAACGATAAAGACGAAAATACGCGAAGAAAGCATTAATAAATAAACATTTCTAAAAAGCCCTGCATTGTAGGGCTTTTTTTTGTTTCTGAATTTTCCGTTTACTCAATAATCCATACATTTCAAAAGTCCTTCTTGAAAAGCATAATTCCTTTCATTATATTAGTTTAATGAGAATGTTAGCACTAATAAATTATACATGTCTACAAAAGTAAAAGATACACTTTTCGAACTGATAAAGTCCCTCACAAAATCAGAAAAAAGGTACTTTAAACTTTTGTCATCTCGCCATACAATTGGTGAGGAGAACAATTACGTGCGCTTATTTGATTTTATGGATAAACAAGTATCCTACGATGAAACCGTAATTTTTACCGAATTTAAAAACGAGGCTTTTCTCCATCGTTTTTCGATAACAAAAAAACGGCTTTACAACCACATTCTTTCCGCATTGGATGCCTTTTATGCTGCGGCTTCTATTGATGCGCAATTATTCAAGCTCATGCATAGCGCAGATATTTTATATGCCAAATCACTTTACGACCAGAGTAGCAGAGTACTGCGAAGTGCAGAGAAATTAGCAGAGAAAAATGAGAAATATATATTATTAACAGAAATACGACGAAAACAAAAGAGACTTATCGAAAACAATGGCTATTCGGATATTTCTGCCATTGAATTAAATAGTATATTAGAGAAAGACCGTAAACTAAGCCTTGAAATTGAACGCTACAATTTACTTTGGAAGATTAAAAGTAAACTCTTTTTTCAATTAGCAAGAAAAGGAAAAGCACGTTCAAAAGAAGAATGCGCTGCCTATGATGCAATTATCGAAGAAGCTCCAAATTTTGAGGAAACCAACCACTTGCCCTTTGAATCTGCTTATCTCTACAACCATATTTTTAGTGCCTACTGGTTTGCAGTTGGAGATATGGAAAAAAGCTATATTTATCTGAAAGCAAATCTGATCACTTTCGACGAACGCGAGGGAGCAATAGCAAACAACTTAAATTCCTATTTCTCACTTTTGACGAATGCAATTTACGTTTCAGAAAAATTGGGTTACAACCAAGATTCTTCACTTTTTTTAAAGACGCTTAAGGGCATACCTTCAAAATTTGAAGCAATGCATAACGAAGATTTAGAAATCAAACTTTTTGCGAGTTCATCCAGTATCGAGTTGAGTTTGTTAACACATCGCGGAGATTACGACAAAGCGGAGGAACTTATTCCAATAGTAGAAAGTGGATTAAACCTTTTCGGAGAGAAAATTTCACCAGTCCGAAAGGCCTTTATTCAGTTTAAATTGGCAACAATTCAGCTGGGAAATGGTCATTATTCCGCATCTTTAAAATGGATAAATGCCATTTTAAACGAAGCATCCGATTTGGATGAAAGTGAAGATATCTTATCCTATATACATATTTTGGATCTTTTGGTGCATTTAGAGATGAAACACGACCAATTAATGCCGTATGCTTTAAAAAACACACAACGATTTTTGAAATCACGCAATCGACTGTATACCTTTGAAAAGGTTTTTCTACAGTTTGTTTCCAAAAGGATAAAATGTAACAATGAGTTGGATGCCCAAGTTCTATGGGAGGAATTATACCAAGATTTAGCCAACATAAAAGAGGATTCTTTTGAAGGATTAGCAATGGAATATTTTGATTTTATGACTTGGGCAGAATCGAAATTTAAAAAAAGACCCTTTACCGTTTTGCTAAAAGAGAAATACAATTTAGTGTATAGAAAAATTTCGTAAAATATTGTTTATCAACGATTTTCAGAAAAAATCAAAAGTGTTTCCAGCCTTGCGCCTCTAACTCCAAAGCGGAACCATTTTTATCAATAAAGTAGATTCCATCTGTTGCATCGGTGATATGTCCAATTACCGTCATGTTAGGATTGGATTGAATTTTTTCAAAATCAGTCTGTTTAATCGTAAATAATAATTCATAATCTTCCCCACCATTCAATGCGCACGTGCTTGGATCTAAATTGAAATCGATCGCCATCATGGAAGTTTTTGCATCTATTGGAATTTTCTCATCATATACATAGCATCCAACGTTACTCGCCTTGCACAAATGAATGATTTCGGATGCCAAGCCGTCAGAAATATCGATCATGGAAGTTGGAACGACCTCCAATTCTTTCAAAAAGCCAATGATATCTTTTCGTGCCTCTGGTTTTAACTGGCGTTCAATGATATAATCGTGGCCATCTAAATCTGGCTGAATTGTAGGATTTGCCTTGAAAACTTCTTTTTCCCGTTCCAAAACCTGTAAACCAATATAAGCAGCACCAAGATCACCTGTTACGACTAACAAATCCATTTCTTTTGCACCACTGCGATACGTGATTTCTTCTTTCTTTACTCTTCCAACAACGGAGATATTAATAATCAATCCAGAAGTAGAAGATGTAGTATCGCCTCCAACCAAATCGACTTCATAATTTTCGCACGCAATTCGAATACCATCGTATAATTCTTCCAATGCCTCAAGTGGAAAACGACTGGACACAGCCAAAGAAACTGTAATTTGTTCTGCCGTTCCGTTCATTGCGCAAATATCTGAAACATTTACAGCTACAGCTTTATAGCCCAAATGTTTCAGCGGCATATACATCAAATTAAAATGAATGCCTTCAATCAACATATCGGTTGAAAGCAGCATTACCTCCTCCTCAGAAATTGCAATAACAGCTGCATCATCGCCCACGCCCAACAATGAATTGGTATTTTTTAATTCAAACTTATTGGTTAAATGATCAATTAATCCAAATTCTCCAAGTTCACTGATGTTGGTTGTTTTTTCGCTCATATTCACTATTTGATAGTAATTCGTGGTAAAGGTAACTAAACACGATCGATAATTTTTTGCTTTATTACCTATAATTTAGAAATCACAGGTGACGGTGGTGGCAATCTCACTACGAGATTCTTACTTTTCAGAAAAAATTCAATTTGTTTGACTCGTTATTCTGATTTTTCAGGAATTCTATCTGCGTTAAAATACTTTTTTCTAAACCAAAATGCAAGATTTACCAGCGCAATTAATGCTGGAACTTCAACCAAAGGGCCAATAACCCCAGCAAATGCCTGTCCACTATTAATTCCGAAAACACCTATTGAAACGGCAATTGCAAGTTCAAAATTATTACCGGTAGCGGTAAACGCAATAGCAGTAGTTTTTGAATAATCTGCACCAAAATACTTTCCTAAAACGAAACTAATGGTAAACATCAGTGCAAAATAAATTACTAATGGAATAGCAATTCTTAGCACATCCATTGGAATCTGAAGGATTAAATCACCTTTCAAATTGAACATGATTAGTATCGTAAACAATAATGCAATTAATGTAATTGGAGAAATTTTCGGGACAAACTTTGTCTGGAACCATTCCTCCCCTTTTAGCTGGATGAGCGCATACCGGCTAATAAAACCCAAAACGAAAGGGATTCCCAAATAAATACCAACACTTTCCGCTATTTGACCAATTTGGATATCGACCTTAAAACCGGAATAACCAAAATATGGTGGCAAAATTGTTAGAAATAAATAGGCGTAAAAACTATAAAGAAATACCTGAAAAATACTATTCAAGGCAATTAATCCAGCGGCATACTCTCTGTTTCCATCGGCTAAATCGTTCCAAACTACAACCATCGCAATACAGCGTGCCAAGCCAATTAATATTACGCCAATCATATATTCAGGGTAAGCACCTAGAAAAAACAACGCTAGAAAAAACATAAAAAATGGCCCAACAATCCAATTTAAAATTAGGGAAGCTGCCAATACTTTTGTGTTGCTAAAAACCTGTCCCATCTTAGAATAATTCACCTTCACCAATGGCGGATACAACATTAATATCAAACCTATTGCGAGCGGAACATTCGTTGTGCCGCTAGAAAAGGAATGGATGAAATTCTGACTAGATGGAATTAAATAACTACTCGCGATTCCAATACCCATGGCGAAGAAAATCCAAAGGGTTAAAAAACGATCTAGAAAACCAAGTTTTTTTCGTTTTAAAACGGGGTTACAATTAGTTGTTGACATGTACAGAAAATTAATTAGAAATTTTATAAAATAAGTACAAGGATTCCAAGGCAATTTGATTGGAGCGTTCTACGTATTTTTGATTTTGCAAGGCTGTTCCATCAAAATCCTTTGGATCATCGTATGTGAGTCCTATCCTCAAATCGGCACCCGATATAAATGGACAGTTTTCTTCCGCGTGCGAGCAAGTCAGAATTGCTGCAAAGTTGTTGCTTGGATTATTTGGCGCATCGAATACTTTTGAGAAACATTCAAGTGAATGGTTTTCTGAAAAGGATACACTATAATGAGGATTTGAATTCACCATTTCTGTAGTAATTTCAAAACCGACAGAACGCAAAGCTTGAATAGCATTGGGGTGGAATGCAGTTTCCATTGTTCCGCCAGAAAAAGTTTTGACCAAAGAAACGCCATAAAAACGAGCAGCTACTGCAGCCCATATTTGTCCAAAAATGCTCCTTCTGGAATTGTGGGTGCAGATAAAAACCAAATTTACCGTTCGATTTTCTTCTTTTTTCGAGCGAATATAATTTGCAATAATCTGCAATTGCATTTTGCGTTCTTCTGGAATTAATCCAAATTGTTTACTTAATGTGTCACACTGATTTTTAATTGCTAAAAACATCGCAGATTGAATTAATTAAACCATTTTAACAGCAACCACCACCAGGAACGCAAGAGGAATCGGACGATTTACCAAGTTCTCCCAATTTAACTTTCAATTTTTCCTTCGGTATTCCACATGCATCTTCTGCCAAGCATGCTGTTATCTTTGATGTTAATTGAAAACTCGTTCCATTGTATTCCAACCCATATTTACCGATTGTTCCCCCTTGGTATTCTACCTCAACTTCCAATTCTAAATCGATTTGTAAGATGCGCTCTGCTAATGCAATAATATTGATTAATTTACTCGGAGATAAACGGTGTTCAAAATCATTTGCCTCCCACAATTGGAAATTTACTACATTTTCCTCTCTTACAACCCCACCGCAATCGATGAATTTCTTAGTAACCTTGCCAACTTCCGTAACATGAAAATGTGCTGGAACAAATGATTTGTCTGGTAATTGGAAGTTTACAGCATCCATTCCCACTAGAGCTTGTTGAATTTCTTTTAGTTTCATTTTTCTTTTTTTTATGTGTTTTCTAACAACAAACCGATTTAATATTTAAAACGTATGTATTTAATTCCGAAATTTTTGCTGCGAGCTGTCCGAATTCTTCCTGATTAATACAATAGCATATTGAACTGCCTTCAATAGAGCCTTGTATAAGCCCTGCCAATTTTAATTCCCTCAAATGTTGTGAAACTGTGGCTTGAGAAAGAGGTAATTCGTTCACTATTTCTCCACAAACGCAGGTCTTTCTATGTATTAAAAACTCAATAATTGCAATTCGAGCAGGATGAGCCAAGGCTTTCAATTGCTTTGCAAGCTCATTCTGCTGTTGAGAGAAAAAATCAGATTTTGTGATTCCCATATTTTTACATTACTTAATCGCAATATTACGATAAATATGTGTAATAAAAAAACTTATCTAGATTAAATCAAAATCTGAAATGAGTAGTAGTATAATTACGAAATGCGAGATAGATTTACCTTTGAAATATGGTTCTTATACATTTATTCATACTTAGTGCAATAAACGACGCACAATGGTCTAAAAGCATATTGCAATAGTCGACTATAGAATTTTAATTGAAAGGAAATAAAACAAAGATTTAATCAAATTGAACCAACCTATGCTAGTTAGCCAAGACCAACTTCAGAACTAAATTTTTACACGGAATAAGCACTCTAAATGTTTAGGTAAGCTAAAGCACGAACAGTTAAAAACTTTAACTTCTTCTTGTTATTTAACTTCCTTAATTTCTGAAGAATTTGCTTTTGGTAATAAAACAACTACAACCCGACGGTTCAAGGATCTGCCTTCGATAGTAGAATTATCAGCATTCGGTTTGGTCTCACCAAAGTTTTCAATAGAAATGGCATCTTTATCAATGCCAAACTTGAGTAAATATTGACACACTTTTTTAGACCTTTTTGAGGAAAGATTTAGATTATACGCTTCTGTACCTTTATCATCCGTGTGCCCTTCAATTCGAACAGTTCCATTGAGTGTTTGCACTAATTCAAGCAAGTAATTCAATTTTTCTTCATCCTCTTTTTTGATTATTGACTTATCAAAATCAAAGTAAAAGGTTATTGGGTAATCATAAGCCATTAATTTATTTACTTCTAGTGCAGTCAATTCTAAATGTTCTGCAAGTAATTTCAGGTCTATATTACGGTCTTCTGATACAAAAGGAATTACCTTATCTTGAACAAAAACTTTTTCTAAGTTCAATTTATTGGTAGAACCTAAAATCTTTTGCTTTTCAGCTATAAAGGAAGCTACTATAGAATCGGAAATAGTTGTATTTGAAATATTCTCAATACTTTTTGAAAACGCAATTTCGGAATTTGATTGATTTTTAGCTGAAGCATTTTGTAATTCTAATAGTTTAGCATAAGAATTGGCATCTTCACTTGTATCGGAATTTCTATCTTGATTACTGGACGTGTTGTTTGACGCACTATTTGATGTTGTGTTTGACGAATTGTTTGATGAATTGTTTGATGAACTATTTGATGTGTTTGCCGAACTATTTGATGATGTGTTTGACGAACTGTTTAATGAATTGTTTGCCGAACTATTTGATGTGTTTTCTTCAGGGATATAACTATCGGCAATAACTTGTTCGTATAACTTAACCTTTTCATCGAATGAGATGGTAGAAGTAGTATCTATATAGTTCATCATTCGCAATGAAGAATTTGCGAATTCGTTAGCCAATTCTTGCAATTGCGTTTCTTCCTCTATAATGCGCTGCCTTGCCTTCTCAATCAAAATCGCATTTGGATCGTTATCGTTAACCAGTTTTATATAAAGCCGATCCAATTCTGACAATAACTCTTGGTTTTTAACTGGCTGAATTAACTTTTGTTGTTTCAGTTTAGGTAAATAAAATTGATAAATGTCATCTCCGTTTTTTTGAGTATTTCCTCGGTTACTAGCAATATATCCTTTATTTACGTCCGTAAAAATAATTGACAAATCATCAAATTTGGAGTTAATCGGCTCATCCAAAAGAGTTATAATTTGTAAGTCCTTACTACTGTAAATATCCATTCCTCCTAGACCATTTTGCCTATTTGAAGTGAAATAAAGAATTTCATCGTATACAAAAGGAAATAATTCATTGCCCGAGGAATTTAGATTTTTAAGGGATTCGACTTCACCCATTTTTCCATTTTGCAATAAAACACGGTACAAATCAAAACCTGTTGAATCCGAATCTTTATCCGAAACAAAATAAAGGTAATTGGTAGCATCCTCATAAAACGGGTGCATACAGCTATATTCTGTTGAGTTAAATTCAAAAGCTACTGGCGTTAAATAGGCACCATTAGTATTTTTTTTACACCAATATATTCCCATTTTACCATGCACAAGTCCTTCGTTCGTATTGGAAAAAAAGAATAAAGAATCCTTCTTACTATAGGAAACAGGGCCATCGTACCATTCAGAATTAATTGAAACTACCTCACTAATATCAGCTTTTAGAAGGCTCGCTTCCACTTTTTCACATCCTTTAATTTCAAAAATATCGGTAAAATTTCTCTTCGCTTCAATATCTTTTCGATAAAAACCAGAAGAGTCTTTTGAATCAGAAACTATAAAAACCTTTCCATCAATTATACGCGGACCAAAATCATTTCCCGAAGAATTATAACAAGCAGGTGTCACGAAGCCTTGTTGAGCTAACCCGATATTACTTAAAAATAATATGAAAAAAAAGAATAATATGCGCATATTAATTGAAAAATCTTGGGTTTTGGAATCCGAAAGTAGATTTTGATTTACCGAAACGAATACGCAAAGCTAGTTCGTGCGATTGGGAGGTAAAACTGCTTAAAGCCGAAGTTGGGTAACTGTATGCATAACCAATGTAAAGAGTTTTGTTTATCTCCAAACCTACAACAGCACCAATTGAGCCCAAAAGTTGATAAGATAATCCAAGATCTAATTTCTTAGCATAAGTAAACACCGAAGCAATATCTAAATAAGTTGGCATATTTGTTACATATCTATACACTATATTCGGTCTAAAATTCCACTGTTTATTCATCGGGATATCTGATCCTGCATAGGCAATAAAGCTCTGGCTTTGAACAAATTTGTCCATAGTGCTATTCATAAATCTTACTTTTCCCAATGTTGGCTGTGAAGCACCGAAAAAGAATTTTTTATGGTAAAGCAAAATTCCCCATCCAGCACGCAATTGCACACCTGTATTCAACATACTCATCATGTGTGGGTCACCTACAACGGTTGTTGACAAAGAAGGCAAATCCACTGACATATTGGAGACAGTTCCATTTAACCCGATTGACATTTTCCATTTTTTGTTGAGCGGTAAATGGTATGCGCTAGAGATACCTATTCGATTCGTCTTAACAGGACCAATTTGATCATTTAACGCAATAAAACCTACTCCTAAGCGATTTGATGCATTGAAATTACCAGATGCTGTAGTTGTTTTAGGAGCGCCATCCATTCCCAACCACGACTCAGTTGTTAGAACATTAATCTCATTGCGATCATTTGAACCTGTTTGAGCTGGATTCAGTTGCATCGCATTGAACTGATTTTGACGGTAACTCGGATCCGACTGACCGAAAATAGTGCTTATTGAAAGCAAAATACCACTTATTAAAAATATTTTATTCATCTCTATATTGATTTAATCTATAATGATTTAATACTAATACACTCTATTAATGTAAACATAACCACTTTTAACATCTACATTATCGATTGCTAAAACATAAAAATAGGTTCCGTCTGGCAAGTCTAAATTAGTAAGACTTGAAGTTCCATTCCAATCGTTTTGGTAATTATCTTTTACGTAAACACTGTTTCCATATCGGTTAAATACTTTTAACGAAACAGCTTTGTTCTCTTCTAAACCTACAATTAGAAATTGATCATTTATTCCATCTCCATCCGGTGTAAACCCAGTTGGTACAACAATATAGTTTATAATTTCATCGTCACATGAATCGTCAATTTCATCCAAATCTGAATCTATTCCACTTTCTACAACAGTAACCAAAACCGTATCCGTTGTTGTATTTCCTAAATCATCTGAAATAACTACTATTATAGAGTTTTGACCGATGTGCTCGCAACCGAAACTTGTTTGGGATAATTGAAAAGTCACCGGTCCACAGTTGTCGAAAGATCCAGCGTCAATCATAGAAGCATCAATTACGGCATTAGAACCAATTGGAAGAGTTACAGTAATGTCGTTTAAAATTGACGTTGGAGAAACCTGATCCACTACTACGATTGTTTGTGTTGCACTCGCAATATTACCAGCATTATCCGTTACTGTCCATGACACAGTTGTCGTGCCAAGTAGGAATGTTGCAGGTGCATTGTTCGTAACGCTTGCTACACCACAATTATCTGAAGTTATTGGATTTCCTAAATTTACCCCTGTTGCATCACATCCTGCATTAGAAATCACTTCTAAACTTATTGGAGCTGTAATTAATGGTAATACATTATCTATAATAGTAACCAATTGCGTCACAACTGTTGTATTACCAGAAGCATCTTTTACTGTCCACGTTACCGTAGTGTTTCCAAGAGGGTAAATTGGTGGAGCATCATTTTGAATATAATCGACTAAGCAATTATCTGACGCCGTAACTGTACCCAACAATACTCCAATTGCTTCACATCCAAAATTAGTTCCAGTTACTACGTTTGACGGTGCTATAACCGAAGGTGCCTGCGTATCGGTAACGGTTACCGTTTGAGCTGCAGTCGCTGTATTACCAACATTGTCTGTAGCTGTCCACGTAACGATTGTCGTGCCGAGTGGGAACGCGATTGGTGCGTTGTTAGTAACACTTGCTACACCGCAGTTACTTGCCGTAGTTGGGGTTCCTAAAAGAACAGCCGTTGCTACACAACTTGCATTTGCAGAGGCTAATACGTTTGACGGTGCGGTTATGGTAAGTGATGAATTTACAGCTACCACTGTTGAAGTTGAGGTTGTTGAACACCCATTTGCATTTGTTACCGTATATGTAATCGTTGTACTACCTGCAGCTACGCCTGTTACTACTCCTGTTGAAGCATTAACTGTCGCTGTTGCTGTGTTTGCACTTGACCAAACTCCACCTAATGGTGTACTTGCAAGCGTTGTTGTTGCTCCAGCACATAATGATGTTGTGCCCGTGATTGCTGTAACTACTGGTAAAGCATTGATCGTTACCGTTTGAGTTACGGAACTTGTACAACCATTTGCATTGGTATAGGTGTACGTCATAACAGATGTTCCTGCCGATATGCCACTCACTACTCCTGTT